>CAXTXZ010000001.1:0-10132 GCA_964248015.1 uncultured Rhodopila sp.
GCCGGGTTGGAGATGGGCAGCACGAAGCTGGCGGCGTTGGCGATGAAGGCGCAGATGAACAGGTAAGGCAGCGGCTTGTCCGCCTTGGCGGCCTTGGCCACGGCGGCGACAGCCGGTGTCAGCACGACCGCCGTCGCGTCGTTTGACAGGAACACGGTGACAATCGTGCCGACAGCGAAGACAAGGGTGAAAAGGCGCGTGGCCGAACCTTTCGCCATGCCGGCGGCCCGCGCCGCCAGCCAGTCGAACAAGCCTTCCTGCCGAGCAAGTTCCGACAGCAGCATCATGCCCGTCAGGAACAGGTAGACATCCGTGCCCTTGGTGATGCCGGACAGCGCCTCGGACGCGCTCAGCAATCCGAGCGCCACGAGCAAGATCGCGCCCCCGACGGCCCAGATGAATTCCGGCCAGGAGAACGGGCGGACGATAACCCCGGCGGTCGCCAGGCCGGCAATGCCCCAGGTTGTCCAGGGTGAGGCGAGGATAGCGCCCATCACCACTGTCGCCCGTTGCGGTTCGGCCCAAGCTGCGTGCCCAGGATGCCTTTCCCTGGCCATGGGCCAACTCGGTCCCCGTCGCTGCCGTCGGCCTGGCGCTTGGGCGGCATCCATCCCGGCTCCGCCGGCTCAACCTGGTCCTCGTCGATGCGCCCGTTTGCGTCGCTGGCGCGCGCAAGCACGCGGCGCGCATTCGCCGGAACCGCTGCCTCCCACAACGCGGTCACGCCGGGCAGGTGGACCATTGGCGCGCATGGCGCGTCTTCCGCCGGCACCGCCACGGCGGCGATTGGCGCGTCGCTCAGCACCTTGGCCCGTGCGACGGACGCGCCTCCGGTCGCCAAGGTCGCGTCCGTGGCAAGGCGACGGTCCGTGGGACGGGTAACAAGGACAAAGGGCCACGCGGCGTCCAGCGGCTTGAACCGCCAGCTCACCGCGCGGCCATCCACGGCGGCGATCGAAAAACCGGCAGGCCCCTCCTCGATCTGTCCCGTTGACCGCGTTGCCATGAAGATGGCGCCGCCGTCGTTGGCCAGTTCGTTGTAGTGCGTGTGACCCATGTCCACGCAAACGACATGTCGCTGCGCCAGCAGGGTGCGAAGCCGGGCGGCGCCTTCGCGCAGATCGGCGGGATAGACGTGCATGAAGACGACAACGTCCTGCCCCGCCGCCCCTGCCTGTTCCACCTCGCGCGCGGCCCCTGCGAGTTGCGCCTCTCCCAGCCGGAAGTCTGGACCTCCGGCGCCAGCGGAAACCACGTCTAGGAACAGGCAGCGGCGCCCGCGCACGCTGACCGCTTTCGGCAGGCGGTCCGCCCCGAGCGCATCACCGAAATCGTTCAGCGTGCCCGACTTGAAGTCGTGGTCGCCGGGCAGGATGTGCAGCGGCATAGGCAAAGGAGCGACCGCGTCACGCACCAGGCGGAACTGCTCCGGTGTCCCGTCATCGGCATTGTCGCCAGGAAGCACGGCGAAATCGACGCTGCCAGCCGGCAAGCCTTTCGCCAGGCGCACAATGCGCTGGAGGTCCAGGGCGTTCTGCTCGAACGCCCGCGTGATGTGCAGGTCGCCGATATGCAGCCAGCACAGAACGTCGTTTTCACCTGACATATGGCGTCCCTATCCATGGATAAAGCCGGGCGCGGCAAGGCGTGTCCGGCCTCCGTTTCGGCGTGCCTCAAAGCGGATGCTTGTTGCCCGCGCTGCCGTCCCGCGAACCGGGCCGCCGCGGCTTGTGGTCCTCGCGGTGGTTGTCCTTCGGCTTCTTCGTGGCGACCCGATGCAGGTCGCCGGAGGACGTGCCGATCTCATGCACCGCGATCACCGTGCCATGCGGGGTCGCGAGGCCGTCGCCGCGCAGCAGCACGGGCTTGTTCGGCGCCAGCAGGCCCGCGACAGCCTCAGCGGCATGCGGCGGGAAGCGTCCTGTCCGGCCGTCCTCCAGCAGCACGCCGCGCACCTCGCCCTTCGGGCCGTGCAGGACCTGCCGCACCACGCCTTGCGCCTCGATCGCGACGCGCTTGGCGTGCGCCTGCCTGCGAGCCATTTTGCGGCTTTCGCCATTTTCGGGCGGACCCGCATCAACAATGCGCGCGCCTTCCTCCGGCGCGATTGAGACAGCGGCAATCATCGCCACGCCGCGTGGCCGCACGCCGCGGACATGAACCGTGCCGCCGGGCCGAATGGCGGCCAGAACGTCCTCGCCCATGTGCGGCGGGAAGTGAACCTCAGTGCCGTCCGTGAGGACGAGGCCATCGGCCTCGCCCTCCCCGTTCAGCAGGAAGCAACCCACCACACCGGAGGTTTCCGGCAGGAAATCAGGATCAATCCAATGCATCGTGCTGCCTTGGCTAAAGGATTACGGTTTCGCGGGAGGATCGCCGGCCGGACCGCCAGGCGGCGGCGGGCGATGGCCAGGAGGCGGCGGGGGCGCCGCGACCTGGCTGAGGTGGCCGGTATCGGGGCCGATCGAACGCGCCTCGATCACACGCCCCAGCGGACCCTCGATGCCTTCCCCCTGCACCGTCACGGGCGAACCCGCCGTCAGCACCGAGGCCAGGCGCCGCGCCTCCGGCGGCGGCAGGCGGATGATCGTGCCATCTTCCAGAAGCGCCCCGTTCAGGTCGCCGCGCGGGCCATGCAGTTGCGCCTTGATGCGGCCCGTCGCGTTCAGCGCCTGCCCCGCGTCACGCGGACCGGGCGGGCCGCCGGCTCCCGTGTCGGTCACGATGCTGCCTGTCGCGTCGTTCTTGATTGACATCGCCTGCACCATGGGAAGGGCGCGCGCCTTCAGGCCTTGGATCGTGACGGCATCGCCCGGCTTCACGGCGTAGACGAGTTGCGTGCCGAGATGCGGCGGAAGATGCACCTCCGTGCCGTCGGCGAGGATCAGCCCGTCAACGTCGCCGCGTGGCGTCAGGCTGTATTCGGCGACCTTGCCCTGGATCGCCGGCAACTGGTTCGGGTTATAGACTGCCGCATCAGTCATGGCGCCCTGGGCGATCGCCGCGCCAACACCACCCGCGAGCAGCGTGGCGGCAAGCAGCCAGTGTTTGGTTCTCATGATTTTCTCCGTCTTCAGGGCTTCAGGCCCGTGCAACGGATCGCAAGCCCTGTGCCACTGCTAAGTCATTGTATTCATGGCATCAACCATCACTGCTGAGCCAAGGTTGCGTCTTCATCGGGGACATGCGCTGTCCCATTCGGGGACACTGCAAGCCCATGGCGCTCCAGCTTCTGATAGAGTAGCTGGCGCCGAATGCCGAGTTGCTCCGCCGCTTGCGCCCGGTTGCCGCCGCAAGCGGCGAGCGCGCGTCGGATCAGCTCCCTCTCAACCCGAGCGACCGCCTCGGGCAGCGTGCCGGCCAGCCAGTCTGTTGTCGCCTGGGCAGGCCCTGCCGGCCCACCGCCAGGGGCTGCCAGGAACGCCAGGTCGTCGGCCGCGATGACCGGCCGGCGCACCAGGGTCGAAACCCGCTTCATGGCGTTGAGCAACTCACGGACGTTGCCAGGCCAGGGATGGGCGAGCAGGCGGGACGCCGCGTCAGCCGACAGACGCTTTGCCAAGGCGCCCTCCGAGGACAGCGCCAGGAAGTGCTCAGCCAGCGGGATGATATCCGCCAGGCGCTCGCGCAGCGGCGGCAAGGCGACGGGAATCACGCCCAGCCTGTAATACAGGTCCTCCCGGAACCGCCCGTCACGCACCGCCTGCGGAATGTCACGATGGGTCGCCGCGATCACGCGCACATCGATCGGCACAGGCCGCCCGCCGACAGGGGCGACCACTCGCTCCTGCAGCGCGCGGAGCAGCTTGGCCTGCATGGCAAGGTCCATGTCGCCGATTTCGTCCAGGAACAGCGTGCCGCCCTGCGCATCGCGGAACGAGCCGGCGCGATCCGCGACCGCGCCCGTGAAGGCGCCGCGCACGTGGCCGAACAACAGGCTTTCCAGCAGCTCGGCCGGAATGGCGGCGCAGTTGACCGGAACAAAGGGCGCCTTGGAGCGGCGGCCATGCCGATGGATGGCGCGCGCCACGACCTCCTTGCCGGTGCCGGTTTCCCCGAGCAGCAGCACGGTGGCGTCGCTGTCAGCCAGCAGGCCGATGGACTTCTGCACGTCGCGCATGGCGCCGCTCGACCCGACGAGATCACCCTCCCTGGCGCCTGCCGCAGCGAGCGGAGCCGGCGCGCGGCCCGCGGCCGGCAACATGCGGGAGAGCAAGCCTCGGAGGCCTTCCCGCCCAATCGGCTTGGCAAGATGGTCGGCCGCGCCCAGCCGCATCGCCTCGATCGTGTTGTCGCTCGTTGGCACAGCCGTCAGTATGGCCACCGGCGGAGGGTTTGGCTTTGCCCTGATGCACCGCAGGACGTCCATGCCGTCCATTCCCGGCATGCGCAGGTCCAGCAGCACGGCGTCGGCCTGATGGCGCAACAGCCACGCCAGCGCGGCCTCTCCGTCGGCAGCCTCCGCCGCCTCGTGCCCAAGATCGCCCAGAGCCGTCGCGATGGCACGCCGCAGCGCGCGATCATCGTCGATGATCAAGATAACGGCCATGCGTCCTCCTGCGGCAACTCCAGTGCGAATACCGCCCCGCCCGGCACGGCGCCGGCGCTTCGCAGGGCCAGCCGGCCGCCATGCGCGTCAGCAAGCTCGCGTGCGATGGCAAGGCCGAGGCCGGTCCCCTCGGGACGGCCCGTTACGAACGGCTCGAACAAAATCTCTGCCACGTCAGGTGGAACGCCCGCCCCGTTGTCCGCAACGGTCAGAACGAGCCGGCCAGGATGACGTTCGACGGCCACCACGACCGAACCGCCGCGCGGCGCATGGCGGATCGCGTTCGTCAACAGGTTGTCCAGCACGCGTCCAATCACGGCGGGGTCAAACGACACCGAACCCTCAGCCTCCCGCACTGACATGGTCAATGCCTTGGCCGCCGCGGTTTCCCGGTGCCTTGCCACCTGGTCAGCCAGAAAAGCCCTCAAATCAACGGCAACCGGTTTCGGCTCGACACGCTGCGTCATGGCCAGCAATTCGCCAACCAGCCCGTCGAGCCGGTCGATCTGGCCGAGCATGTCGCCAATCGCCTCCTGCCGCCGCGCGTCGTTGCCAGCGAGCGCGTTTTCGCCCTGAAGCCGAGCCGCCGCGATCGGGTTGCGGATTTCGTGCGCCACGCCCGCCGCCACACGGCCGAGGGCGGCCAGCCGTTCCGCTGTCGCGGCGCGGGCCGCCATGGCATCGGTCTCGCGCCGGGCTTCTCCCACCCGCAGCCCGGCCTCGTTCAATGCATCGATGATCTGGTCCAGTTCCCGCTCGCCTGTCCGACGAACGGTCGGCATGCCACTTGATCCGGCGTTTTGAAGCGCGCCCTCAATGCCGCGCACATGCCGTCCCCAGATCAGGAGCGTGTGGCCAAGCCACGCCGACATCAGCAGCATCAGCGCCAGCAACACGCCCAACCCGAGCTGCAACGGCTGGAAACCCCGCACCGCCCGGACACGGGTCATCGTCCAGGCGGTCAGGCCGCTGATCGGGCCTGGCAACGGACAGGCATGCAGCAGAAGGGTCTGTGTCCCGGATGTCGCCCGGCGATCGACCGACTGCTCGTCACGCGCCGCCTGTTGATTAACCAGTTGGATCTGGTCGCGCTCCGCCGCCGGCAAGTCGGTTTTCGGCCCGGTGCCTTCATAGGTTGGGAATGCGTATGCCAGCGGGCCAGCCTCCGACTGCCATACGCCGCCCTCGACGCTGGCCTGGTTTGCCAAGGCAAGGCTGACCACGGCTGCAAGATCCGCGCGCAAACTGCTGTCAAGCTGTCCCGGATCAGGCCCGGACCAACCCGCCGCGTAAAACCCGTAGCGGTCCCGGATCAGGTCGCAGGCGCGCGCCACCACCGCTTCGGCACGTCCCACCTGCGCCTCGGTTGATTGTTGGTAGAGTTGCAACAGCAGGAAGCCAACCGCGATGCAGGCCCCCAAGGACAATCCCCACAGACCGAGAAGCCGGGTCTTTAACGAATGCAAGCGGATGTCCTTCGCGTGTTGGACCAACAGGAACCAGCGTGACGTGTCCCAGCGTCTTGCCTGCCAATCGCCGCAAGCTGGTTTCACGTCTTTCGCACGGAGACCCGCTGCCCGCTATCACCCCAGCAGCGCTCCACGGCGCGGCGGCATCCTGAAGCCGCCAAGCGCCACCTGGGCATGTTGAAACGAAGCCTGCTGCCCTACGCGGGAAAGAGACGGCCGATCAACACTCGTGCACAGGCCGCGGCCTTCCCGGAACAGCGCAAACTGCATGGCACGGACGGCGTACGATCGTATCGTATACACATCCCATGAGGAAAGGACGCTGCTGGAAAGGACACTTCCCTAGCCAGGTCCGGCGGCTGTCCTTGACCCTACGCAGGTCAGGCAACCAGTTGCTTCGCCAGCAATGTTCGAACCCGAGCCGCCAACACGTGGATCGGGAACGGCTTGCGCATCACCTCCATGCCCTGCGGCAGAGCCGTGTCCCCCAGCGCGCCGCCGGCATAGCCGGTGATCAGCATCACCGGCAACCGCGGCCGTGCCTGCCGGGCGGCTTCCGCAAGCTGCCGTCCGTTCAGCCCTGGCAGGCCAACGTCGGTCAGTAGCAGGTCAACCCGCTCCCCCGATTGCAGGACTTGCAGTCCTTTGGGCCCGTCTTCGGCTTCCAGCACTGTGCATCCCTGGTCACGCAGCGCCTCCGCGATCAAAAAGCGCACCGTTTCCTCGTCATCGACAACCAGCACGGTTCCGATGGACGTCGCGGCGCCAGAAGCCTCATGCGGTTCGTTTGCCGCCTCCGCCGCTGATTTGTCTTCTGCCTCGACATGGCGCGGCAGGTACAGCCGCACCGTCGTGCCGCGTCCTGGCGCGCTTTCCAGTCGGACGAATCCTCCTGACTGGCGAACGAACCCGTAAACTTGGGACAAGCCGAGCCCTGAACCCTGACCAACAGGCTTGGTGGTGAAGAAGGGTTCAAAAACCCGGTCCATCAGGTTCGCGGTCATGCCCATCCCGGTGTCGGACACCGAGATCTCGACATACGGCCCGGCTTTGGCTTCGTCCTGCACGCGCAAGTCACCCTGCCTCATCATTCGGTCGGCTGTCGCAATCGTAAGCGTTCCGCCGTCCGGCATCGCATCGCGTGCGTTGATGGCCAGGTTGAGCAGGGCGCTTTCCAATTGGTTTTCATCGCACAACGCCCACCACACCCCATTGTGCAGCTCGAACGCCACATTGATCATCGGCGTGACCGAGCGCTTGATCAGCTCCTCCATGCCGCGCACCAGCTTGTCCGGCTCGACCGGCTGCGGCACCAGGGTCTGGCGGCGGGCGAAGGCCAGCATCCGATGCGCCAGGGCGGCGGCGCTGTCCACTGCCCGTCGCGCCATGGGGATGTAACGCGCAAGATCCCCCATGCGGTTTTGCGTGATCCGCAGCTGCATCAAATCGAGGCTGCCGGCGATGCCCTGCAACATGTTGTTGATGTCGTGAGCAATGCCACCCGTCAGTTGTCCGACCGCCTCCATCTTCTGCGCCTGATGCAGCCGCTCCTCGCTGTCGCGCAACGCCGCATGGGCCGCCGCGAGTTGCGCTGGCGACGGCAAGGCAAGCACCTGCGGCAGAAGTCCCCACAAAGCGACCGCGGTGATGACGGAAACCGTCGCGGTGGCAACCTTGAACACCGCTTCCAATCCATAAAGCGGCAGCCACAGCGTTGCGACATCCAAGAAATGAGTTGCTCCGCACAGCAGGATGAATCCCGCGAAAAGCCAGAACAAAGGCCGGAACACGAGATCGCGGCGGCGGCGGGCAACAATCGTAAGCACAAGCGGAATCGAGAAGTAGGCCAAGCCGATTCCGACGTCGGAAAGGACATAGGTCCAAATCAGCCCAGGGTCCCAAAGCAGGCAGAACCCGTGCGGCGTTAGCCCGGCTGGATCGAAAAGCCAGTTCGCCAGCTTGTCTAACATCGTATCGTTTGCTCGTGCTCTCGTTGGGCGTCGGACTCGAAGCGAGGATTGAAAGGACAAAAAGAGCCCCGCGCCCTAAATCATCACAACGTCAACCATCCATTCCCAGGCAAATAATCGAAATCACCCGAATGATGCAACGAATTAGTTCAGGAAGATCTTACCGGGGTTCATGACGCCGCGCGGATCGAGCGCCTGCTTCACGGCATGCATCACTGTCAGCGCCTCGGAACCGTGCTCCTGCTCCAGGAACTCCCGCTTGCCGATGCCAACGCCGTGCTCGCCGCTGCACGACCCGCCCAAGGCAAGCGCCCTGGCGACGATCTTCCTGTCCAGCTCCCACGCCCGCGCCAGCCCGTCCGGCTCGTTTGGCGCCAGGATGACGGTGTGAAAGTTGCCGTCCCCGACATGCCCGACGATTGGCGCGGTCAAGCCGGACGCGGCGATGTCGTCCTTGGCGCCCAGGATCGCCTCGTTCAGGCAGGAAATCGGCACAATGGCATCCGTCGCGATGCCTTTGTGACCGGGCCTCAAGGCCAGGCACGCCCAATAGGCGTCATGCCTGGCCTGCCAAAGCTTCGCGCGCTCTGCCGCCTCGGTCGCCCAGGCGAAGCCAAGGCCGCTGTTCTCCAGGGCGATCCCCTCCGCCTGGCCAGCCTGTTCGGCGACACCGGCTTGCGTGCCATGGAACTCGAAGAACAACGTAGGCAGCGGCGCCAGCCCCTCCAGCCTGGAATAGGCGATGCAGGCCGCCATCTGCACGTCGTCCAGCAGTTCCATCCGCGCGACGGGGATGCCGGTCTGCAGGATGGCGATCACCGTTTCCACCGCGTCGCGCAACGTTTGGAACTGGCAGGTGGCGGACGACACCGCTTCCGGAATGCCGTGCAGCCGCAACTGGATCTCGGTGATCAGCCCCAGCGTCCCCTCCGAGCCGACGAACAGGCGCGTCAGGTCGTAGCCCGAGGACGATTTGCGCACCCGCCCACCGGTGCGAATGAGCCGCCCATCCGCCATCACGACGGTCAGGCCCATGACGTTGTCCCGCATGGTGCCGTAGCGCACGGCGTTCGTGCCGGAGGCGCGGGTGGCGCACATGCCGCCGATGGTGCAGGCGGCGGTGCCGGGATCGACCGGGAAGAACAAGCCAAGATCCCGCAGATGGGTGTTCAACTGCGTGCGCGTCACCCCGGCCTCCACCCGGCAGTCCATGTCCGGCTGGCTGGCACTGATGATCCGTGTCATGCGCGACATGTCCAGCGTGATCCCGCCGCGCACCGGCGTGACGTGTCCCTCCAGCGAGGTTCCCGCGCCGAATGGCACCACGGGCACCCGTTCGGCATGGCACAGCGCCATGAGGCGGGCGGCTTCCGCTGTCGTCTCGATAAAGGCGACGGCGTCGGGCTGAACCGGCGGCTGCGTGTCTTCGCCATGCGCGTGCTGTTCGCGCAGCGTTGCGTTGGTGGTGATCCGGTCGCCCAGGAAGGCGCGAGCGGCATCAATGACGGCATCGACGGGCATGGAGGGGTCCTGTTCAGCGCTTGCCGCAGCATTGGACCTGGCCCGGTTTGCTGGCAAGCTTGATCAAGCAACCTTCATCCGTGCGGACATCGCAAAGTTGCGGGCCGTGCCGCCGCTCCGGCGCAAGATTTGCCTGCTGGATCATGAACCAGATTACCGGAACCTGAGATGACCCCCAACGCGCAGGCTCTCGTTCGCGACTCCTTTGCCAAGGTCGTGCCCATTGCGCCCCAAGCCGCCACGCTCTTTTACGGCCGGCTGTTCTAGCTCGACCCCGCCCTTAAGCCGCTTTTCAAGGGTGACATGGCGGAGCAGGGACGCAAACTGATGGCCATGATCGGCACGGCGGTCGCCAATTTGGACCGCCTGGACACCATCCTTCCCGCGGTTCAGGAATTGGGTCGCCGACACGCCACCCATGGCGTTCCCCTGGCCTCCTACGACACTGTTGGCGAGGCCCCTGCTCTGGACACTCGGCCAAGGGCTGGGCGAGGCTTTCACCGCGGATGTGCAAGCCGCCTGGACAGAAGCTTGCACAATTCTCGCCACCGTGATGAAGGAAGCCGCCGCCGCATGACCCCCGCCATCAACGCCGACCGCCTTTGGCAATCCCTCATCGACAT
>CAXTXZ010000001.1:10142-17542 GCA_964248015.1 uncultured Rhodopila sp.
AACTGGAAAAGCGATAGCCGCAATGTCATGGGGCAATCGCATTTTAGAATAGCGCCAAGAGCCACCGCGGATGTGCAAGCCGCCTGGACGAAAGCTTACACGATCCTCGCCAGCATGATGAAGGAAGCCGCCACCGCATGACCCCAGCCATCGACCCCGACCGCCTCTGGCAATCCCTCATGCACATGGCCACCGTCGGCCCCACCCCCGAGGGCGGCAGTTGCCGCCTGGCGCTGACGCCCGAGGACACCGCCGCGCGTGCCCTCCTGCTGGACTGGTGCCGTCCGCTTGGCTTGCGGCACGAGCAGGATGCCATCGGCAACATGTTCCTCCGCCGTCCCGGCGCCGATCCCCATGCCCCCGCCGTCGCCTTCGGCAGCCACCTCGACACGGTGCCAACCGGCGGGCGCTTCGACGGCATCGCCGGCGTGCTGGCCGGCATGGAGATCCTCCGCGTCCTTGAGCAGGCAGGCATCAGGACGAAAGCGCCCTTGGAACTGGTCAATTGGATGAACGAGGAAGGCAGCCGCTTTCCGCCCGCCATGATGGGCAGCCGCGTGGCCGCTGGCGCGCTGCCGCTGGCTTCCGCCTTGGCGGTCACCGACGACGCGGGCGTCTCGGTTGCCCAGGCGCTTGCCGGCAGCGGACAGGCCGGTCCGCTTGCGCCCGCCCCGCGCGACTGGAGCGCCTGGCTTGAGCTGCACATCGAGCAAGGCCCGGTCATGGAGGCTGCCGGCGCCGAGATCGGCATCGTCACCGGCGCCATGCAGGCCCGCTACTTCCAGCTCACGGTCATTGGCGAACCCAGCCATGTCGGCCCAACCGAGATGAACCGCCGCCACGACAGCCTGGCCGCGGCCGCTGACGTCATCCTTGCCGTTGAGCGCATTGCCCTGGCCGCCGAACCGTCTGGCCGCGCATCGGCGACCTGGATCGAGAACACGCCCAACGCGCGCGGCAACGTGCCGCACAGGACCCGGCTGCACTGCGACGTCCGCCATGATGACGCGGAGCGGGCGAACGCCATGGAAGCCGAACTGCGCCGGCTGATAACCGAGATCGCCACGCGCCGCGGCGTGCGGATCGACGTTGACCCCTATGCCACCTTCGGACCAATCCTGTTCGACGCCAACCTTGGCGCGTTGCTGCGGCGCAAGGCGGAGGATCGGCAGCTTTCCACGCGGGACATGACCGCCGCCGCCGGCCATGACTCCGTGCTGATGGCGCCGCTGGTGCCAAGCGCCATGCTGTTCGTGCCGAGCGTCGACGGGATCACGCATAACCCGAAGGAATACTCCACCAAGGAGCAGGTCTCCCGGGGCGCGCAGGTGCTGCTCGACGCCGTGCTGGAGCTGGCCGGATAGCCTGCCGCGCCCGATGTCGCTGCGCCCAGTGTCGCTGCGCCCGATGTCCATCAATGACCGACGGTGAATGTCCAGTCATGCCCCGCCGCAAGCCCGGTTGCTGACCCGCCATACGAGACGCCGTTATAGGTCGCGCTGCCCACGAACACCGATCCGGTTGCCCTGCCGCCGGCGACCGCTTGAACGCCGAACTGATGCGGGCCAGGGCCGAAGCCTCCAACGAAAGTGAACGCTTCGGTGTCCGTCCCCGCATGCGCCACCGTCACGGCCTGGGCCGCGCCCAACGCCATGCCGTCAACCGTTGCGATGAACGACATCGGAGCGCCTGTTTCCGACAAGCGCAGCACAAGCAGGTCCGGCTTTGCCTGCACATACGGGTGGGCGGGGCTGTAGGCTGGCTCCTTCGCCAGGAATGTCGTGCCGCTGGCTGTCGCGGGCCCAATGGCCAGCGTCTTCGCGGTCAATCCGAACACCTTGTTGTTCGTCAGCGTCGCGGTGACACCCGTCTGGTTCAGCACCGCGGTGGCCGAGGGCGACGACAGGTCGTTCAGGATCGTGTTGCCGCTGACGGCCAGGCTGGATGACGCATAAGGCGTTCCCTCGCCGCCAAAATGGATGATCGCCGGATTTTGCGATTGCGGGCCTTGTTCAATGATGTTGCCGCTGATGGTGGCGTTGCCGCCATTGGGCAGGTCGATGCTGTAGCTTGCCGTTCCGGTTGGCCCATCGGCGATCCTGTTGTTCTCGATCACCGTCTTCAGCGCTCGGCTCTTGATCTCGTGACCCGCCACCGCGTCATGGATGTAGCTGTTGGTGATTGTCAGGGCGCCGACCTGCCCGACATAGATGTTGTGTGTCTGGCCATCCCCGGCGCCGTTTTTCGCGAATTCCGAGTTGTTGATCGTGATGCTTCCCGTCGGATCGCCAGCCGCCAGCAGCCCGTCCTGGTTGTTGGTGAACAGGCAGTTGTTCACAACCAGGTTGCCGCCTTCGTAGCGGACGCCCGCGCCGTTTCCGTCCGCCACTTTCGCCCCCGAGAAGCTAAGATGATCCAATGTCACATCGGTCGTGGCATCGAGGATCGCCTTGCCGTTTGGCGGCGGGATCGTCGCCACCAGGTTCACCATTCCGCCTATCCCTTCTATGGTGATCCTCGTGGTGACCGTGGCAAAGTCATTGGTGTAGGTGCCGGCTTTCACGGCGATGACGTCGCCGTCTTTCGACGCCGCGACAGCGGCCGCGATCGTGCTGAATTGCTCGCTGCTGCCGACGGTTAAAATCGCCATGGCGATATGGCTCCTTTACAGTTGCGTTGAAGTATGGATTGAATAAAACAGCCTGCATTGCATTAATATTGTCAGTAATCTTTTGAATTCATCAGGATAAAATTGGGTAAAGGACAGTGAAACCGGCGTTCGAATCAATCCATCAGGATTACGCGACCATCGCGGACCCGTTGGCGAAGGCCAGGTGGTGCGCCAACAGGTCGGCGGCAGTCGTGCCCATCCCCAACAGCACGATGCCATGAGCCTGGCTCGCGCTGTTGGCCAATGCAATGGCGTGCTGGCCACCCACGCTGGTGTCGAAGGCCACCAGTCGATTGGTGGCCGAACCCTGCAAGCCGATCGAGAGGTGGTCCACGCCATATTGGAAGTTGGCGATCTCCTCGATGCCGCTTGCGGGCGCCAGCCCGACGTTGACGGTCACGCCGCTGCCGAGGGCCACCACTGTCGGGGCGCCAATGAAGCTCAGGCTAGCGGCATTCAGCCCCATGCTTGCGCTCGCCAAGGTCGTTCCGGTCTCGGTGATCGAGAACTTGCCCGCCATGAGGGAGATGGCATCCTTGTCCGCGATCGCCTGCGCCGCGGTCAGCGTCAGCGACGCGCCAGCATCGGACACGGCGATCGCGGTCAGGCTGCCGGCCTTGGCCAGCGTTTCCAGGCTGCTCAGGCTGGCGCCAACCCGCGACAACGTGTCGGTCACGGACACGCCCGTGACATGGCTGGTTCCGGCGACCGCCGCCGCCGCCGCCGCGCTTGCCTGCGACACCGTCAGCGCATAAGGCCCCTGCAACGCCGCCAGCGCTTTCGCATAGGTGGCGAAGCCGGCGTATGTCAGCGCCAGCGGCTTGCCGTCGCTGACCGTGATCGCCGACACTTTGCTGTCCGCGTTCAACGCCGGCATGCTGGCGACAATGGTGGCCGCCATGTCATTCAAGGCGAATGACGCGACATGCGAGTTGGCCTGCAGCGCCGCCGCGTTGGCGGCCGTCGCGGCGCTGACTGCCAAGGTGTATCCCGCCTGTATCTTGCCCAGCACGGCAGTGCTGGCGGCAAGCTGCGCATAGGAAAGAGCCAGCGCCTTGGCATCCGTCAAGGTGATGGACACAAGCTTGCCGCACCCACTCAACAAAGGCAGCGCGGATGCGACATCAGCGGAGCTGTCGCTGACCGAGAACGATGCCTGGCTGTTGCTGCCCTGTTGCGCGGTGACGGCGCCGGCGACCGATACCCCGGTGATCGCCCAGGCCGATGACAGCTTGTTCAGGACTGGAGTGTTGCCGCTGAACTGAGCGGCGGTGACCGTCACAACAGCACCGGGCGACACAGTGATGGCGGTCAGCCTGGTGTCGCTGGCCAGTGCCGCCAACGAGGCGGCAATGGTCGCGGCGCTTGCGGCCATGCTGTAGGAAACCACATTCGCGTTGCCCTGCAAGGCAGCGCAGGCAGCGGCGCTCGGGGCGGCGCTGACAACCATTGCATAATTTGAAGGAAGCTTGGCGCACAGCGTCGCCACGGACTGCGTCTGCAGGTCCGCATAGGTCACGGCGAGCGGCGTGCTGTCCGTCAGCGCTATGGCTGTCAACTTGCTGTCCAGCCCCAGCCACGCCTTGGCCGCCGTCACGTTGGCCGAGCTGGCGGAGAGGCTGAATGATGCCACGCTGGAGCTGGCTTGCATCGCCGCCGCCGCGGTCGTTGGCGCGCCGTTCACGACCACCTTGCATCCTGCCGAGAGCTTGCCCAAGGCAGCGCTGTCAGCGAGCCATTGCGCGTAGCTGATCGCCAGTGATGCGCCGTTGGTCAGCGTAATGGCGATCAGCTTGCCGTCGCCGTTCAGCGCATCCAACCCAGCCGCCACATTCGCCGCCGTGTCAGACACCGAAAACGACGCGATGGCGGCATTGGCCTGGGCGGCGCCAGCGCCGGCGGCGGTGACGCCACTGAGCGCCAACATTGTTCCCGTGGATAGCTTGCCAAGCGCGACCGCATCGGCGGCAAGTTGCGCGGCGGTGACCGCCAGCGTGTTGCCGCCAATCAAACCGATGCCCGACAGTTTGCTGTCGGCGTTCAAGTCCGTCAGGGCGGACTGGATCATGATCGAGCTGCCAGCCACGGCGAAGGAAGCAACCCTCGCGTCGCCCTGCATGGCCGCCGCCTGCGCCACCGGAACCGCGCTCACCGACAAGGCCGAGACGCTCGTCAGCTTGCCCAGCGTCACGCTGTTCGCTGTCAGTCCCGCGTAAGTGAGCGGGATTGTCGCGCCGTCGCTCAACGCGATGGCCGAGAGTTTGATGTCCTCGTTCAACGCGGCAAGGGCGCCGCCGACCACGGCGGCCGTGTCCGCCACGCTGAACGATGCAACCGCGGCGTTGCCCTGAGCCGTCGCGGCGTGTGCCACCGGCACGCCGCTGACGGCCACTGCGCTGCCCGGCGCCAGTTCAGTGACCAGCCGGCCATAGGCCGTCATTTGCGGGTCCGTGAGCGGCAGCGCGTTGCCGTCCGTCACGGTCAGCGACGTCACCTTGTCAGCCGCGCCAAGGGCGGCAAGAGCGCCGGAGATCGCCGCGGCGGTGTCACTGACGCCCATCCACGCAACCGCCGACGAGGCTTGCAACGCCGCGACCTGCGCCACCGGAACGCCCGTCACGAGCAGGTTGTGGCTTCCCGTCAGCTTGGCGAGCGCGGCCTGGTCGGCGGCAAGCTGCGAGACGTCGATTGTCACCAGGCCACCGTCGCTTACCGTGATCGCCGTCAGCCGGCCGGCGCTGTTCAGGATCGCCAGGGCCGCCTGGATGCCGGCCGCCGTGTCCGTCAGCGAAAATTCCGTCACTCTCGCATCCGCCTGAACGGCGGCCAGTCCCGACATGGTGACGCCGCTCAGCGCAAAGGATGCGCCGGCGGCCAGCTTGGCCAGCGCCGCCATGTCGTTGGCCCACTGGCCGTAGCTCAGCGCCAGGGGCGCGCCGTCCGAAACCGTGATGGAGGTCAGGTTGCCGTCGCTGTTGAGCGCATCGAAATCCGCCGCGATGGCAGCGGACGAGTCGGCGACGTCGAATGACGTCACATGGGCATTCGCCTGCAACGCCGCTGCTTCCGCGACCGAGGCGCCCGCGGCTGTCAGCCGGTAATTTGCCGGCAGCTTGGCGAACACAGCGGCATACGTGCTCATCGCCCAGGCGGCGACAGCCAGGGCAGCGTTGTCGGTCAGCGCGATGCCTGACAGCTTGCTGTCGCCAGCCAGGTCGCTCATCGCCGCGCTGACATTCGCCGCGGTGTCCGTCACGCTGAACGACGCCACCGTGGAAAATGCTTGCATCGCCGCCGCGTTCATCGCGGACACGCCATTGACCGCCAACATGGCGCCGGCCGCCAGTTTCCGCATCGCGGAAGAATCGGCGAAGAGTTGCGCCATGGTCATCGTGACCAGGCCGGCATCGGTCACCGTGATCGCCGTCAACTTGGCGTCACTGTTCAGCGCATCCAGGGTGGCCGACACGTTCGCCGCGGTGTCGGCGACCGAGAAGGCCGTGACATGCGTTCCGGCCTGCACCGCCGCCGCCGCCATTGCCGGCGCCCTACTGACCGTCAGCGAGTACGAGGCCGGCAGCTTTCCCAGCGCGATGCTGTCGGCCACGCTCTGCGCATAGCTGACAGCAAGCGGATTGGCGTCCGTCAGCGCGATTCCCGATAGCTTGCCATCCCCGTTCAGCGCATCCAGTCCGGCCGCCACGGCGGAGGAGGAGTCGAGCGCCGTGAAGGAACCGACCTGCTGGCTTTGCTGCATCGTCCCCGCCTGCGCCACGGGAACGCCGCTGGCCGTCATGCTGCTGCCAGCCGCCAGCTTGCGAAGCGCCATGGCGTAAAGGCTAGCCTGGGCATAGGTAAGCGCCAGCGCCAACCCATCCGTCACGTTCAGGGCCGTCAGCTTGGTCGCCGTCGCCAACGTGGGCAGCGCGCTGACAATCGCCCCGGCGGTGTCGCTCACGCTGAAGCCGCTGACTTGGGCTGACCCCTGCATGGCCATCGCCTGAGCCACTGGCGCGGCCGTCACCGTCACGGTGCTTGTCCCAGGCAATTTGGCCAGGACCGCCGCGCCTGCGCTGTATTGGGCAAACGTCAGCGCCATCGCCACCCTGTCGCTCAGGGTGATCGAGGACAGCTTGCCATCCGTCGCCAAGCCCGTCAGCACAGCCGCGACACCAGCGGTGGCGTCCGCAACCGAAAACGCTGTCACCCGCGCGTCGGCCTGCACCGCCGAGGCAGCCGCGGCCGGAACACCGCTGACGGTCAGCGTCGCCCCCGGCGACAATGCGCCCAGCACGCGGCTGTAAGCGCCATACTGGCTATAGCTGATCGCCAACGCGCCGCTGCCCACCAGCGTCACCGAGGCAACCTTGCTGTCGCTGTTCAAGGCGCCAAGAGCCGCCCCGACGGCCGCCGGGGAATCGCTCACGGCGATCGATGCGACATGCGGATTGGCCTGCGACACGCCGGCCTCCGCCACGCTCACGCCGCTGACCGAGAGCGTGTAGCCATACGGCAAGAGACCCAGCGCCAGGCTGTCGGACGTTATCTGGCCATCGGCAACCGGCAGCGGTTGCAGGTCGTTCAGCGTCACCGACGTGACCTTGCCGGCGCGTGCCATGGCATTCAGCGCATTGAGGGAGGCCGCGATGTTCGCTGAACTGTCGGCAACCGTGACGGACGACATGTTGGGGTTCGCGGCGAAAGCCGCGACCGCCGCGCCGACCGACAG
>CAXTXZ010000001.1:17552-40738 GCA_964248015.1 uncultured Rhodopila sp.
CTGTAAGATTAACCCCTATAAATCATAAGTATATTAAAATTTACTGAACAACACATACCATAATACTTTATTTTCACTGGCCGCCATGCTTGTCGAAGGGGCCGCGATCGCCGCGTTGACGCTCTGCCGGCGGACGCCTAGCTTTCCGCGTCTTTCACTTCACGGGAAACGTTTCGATGTCCAACAAACTGAAGGCGCGGATCGCCGCTGGCAAGGCCGCGGTCAACGGCTGGCTCGCCATCCCTTCCGGCTTCTCGGCCGAGGTGATGGCGCAATGCGGCTGGGACAGCGTGACGGTGGACATGCAGCACGGCGTGCAGGATTACCAGTCAATGGTGCAGTGCTTCCAGGCCATGCAGGCGCACCCGGTCACCCCTTTGGTTCGCGTGCCCTGGAACGAGCCGGGCATCATCGGCAAGTGCCTCGACGGCGGCGCGATGGGCATCATCTGCCCCATGGTGAACAACGCGGCGGAAGCCAGGGCGCTGGCGGAAGCCTGCCTCTACCCGCCGATGGGCAAGCGCAGCAACGGCCCGATCCGCGCCGCCATGTATGGCGAAGCCAGCAGCTACCAAGCGACCGCCAACAACGAAATCCTGGTCATCCCGATGATCGAGACCCAGGCCGGCATCGACAACATTGACGAGATCCTGTCAGTCCCCGGCATCTCCGGGATTTATATCGGCCCGTCCGACATGGGCCTGTCGCTGGGAATGATCCCCATCCTGGATCGCGAGGAACCCGTCATTCTCGAAATCTACGACAGGCTCCTGGCGTCGTGCCGCAAGCACGGCAAGTTCGCCGGCTTGCATAACGGTTCCGCCGGCTATGCCGCGCGCATGATCCAGAAGGGTTTTCAACTGGCCACCATCGCGAACGACAGCGGCCTGATGGCCAAGGCCGCGCGCGAGGCCGTCGCGGCAACCCGCAAGGCAGGCGGCGACACGGCGAACTGACAGGGGACATACGCCACCTGTTCGGCGTCACGCTGGCAGGCCTGGCGTCCAGGGCTTCAGCATCCAAACTGCCAGCGGCCAAGCCAGATCCTGTCAATGGCGCTATAGCAGATCGCCGGAGGACCGAAAGGTCCGGAGGCGTGAATCTGCTTAGGAAACAATGAGCTATAGCACGTCGCAGTCCCAACCGGACTGCGACGTGCTATAGCCCGCCGGATCGTCCCTAACGTGCCCGGTAGGCCCGCAGGAACACATCGGTTCCGCGTGCCGCGATCATTCGTATCTCGTGCTCGCCGGCTGGCTCCGCCAGTCCGAAGGCGATTCGTTCAGGCCGGTTGCCGAGCCAAAGGCTGACCAGGTCGTCCGCCGCGAGAAACGGATCGTCAACCTGCAACTCGCCGCTGTCGGCGGCCGACACGATGATCGCCGCCAGCGCCGCGCGCACCCGCTCTGGCCCGGCGGCGTAGAAACGCTTCGCCAGGTTGTGGTTGGCGCGCAAGGTGACGGGCAAGGTATGCGATGTCGTGCAAAGCTCCGATCCCACCACAACGCCTAAAAAGGCGCGGCCGAGCGCCGACAAACGTTCGCTCAGGTCGCCACTGGTCGCGGCTGGCGGCAACGCCCCGATCATCGTGTTGGCCGTGGCGCTGATAAACGCCTCGAACAAGGATTCCTTGTCGTTGAAGTGACTGTAGACGGTCATCTTGGACACGCCGGCCTGCGCCGCCACCGCCTCCATCGTCACCTGCTCGAACGGCTGGCGGGCAAAAAGGCCGCGTGCCGCATCGAGGATAGCGGCACGCTTCGCGACATCCTTGGGCCGGCCGGGTAACTGAGCCACACGCCTCTCCCCTCGTCACAAAAAATTACTGGACTATTCGGTCCAGCATACCAGATAGTGGACGCGCCGGTATAGGAATATCGCCTGTCCATGCATGTCCCCGCAACACGTTCGTTCTGTCGGCGAGCCGTCCTGCTTCTGGCGGTGGCGCTGGCCGGCTGTGCCGTGGGGCCGGACTACCGAACGCCTGTCGCGCCGGACAGCAGCCGTTTCACCGAAGCGCCCCTGCCGGTTCGCACCGCCCGCGCGGCCACGCCAGGCGGCACGGCGCAAAACCTGATACAGGACCGTGACATTCCAGGCGACTGGTGGACGCTCTTCCACTCGCCGCAGGTCGCCGGGCTGGTCACCCGCGCCTTGCAAGCCAATCCCAATGTGGCCGCCGCCCAAGCCACCCTGCGCGAGGCGCGCGAGACAACCCGCGCCGAAGTCGGCAGCCTGTTTCCCCAGCTCGGCCTGTCCCTCCAGTCGGAACGCCAGCAGGCCTCGCTGGCTGCCTTCGGCTTCGGCAACGGCTCGGCCACCTTCAGCACCACCAGCGCCTCATTGAGCGTGTCCTACACGCTTGACGCCTTCGGCGGCATCCGCCGGCAGATCGAGCAACTCGGCGCCCAGGCCGACTACCAGCGCTTCGAGCTGGAGGCGACCGACCTGACCCTGGCCGCCAACGTCATAAACACCGCCATCAATGAGGCATCGCTGCAGGCGCAGATCAACACCACCGAAGACATCATCAAGGGCTACACGCAGGCCGTGAGCCTCACTCGCCAGCGCTTCCAGCTAGGCGGCGTGTCCGAGATCGACGTGCTGCAGCAACAGGCGCTGCTGGACGCGCAGATCGCCACCCTGCCGGGCCTGCGCAAGCAGTTGCAGCAGCAGCGCAACCAGCTTGCCGTCTATCTCGGCGGCCGCCCGGACCAGTACGCTGTCCCGACGCTCGACCTCGACAGCCTGACGCTGCCCGAGGATCTGCCCGTCTCGCTGCCGTCCCGCCTGGTTGAGCAGCGGCCGGACATCCAGGCGTACGCCGCGTTGCTGCATTCCGCCACGGCCAATGTCGGCGTCGCCACGGCCAACCTGCTGCCGCAGATCTCGTTGTCCGGCAGCTATGGCCGCGAAGCTGGCAGCCTCGCCAACGTGTTCACGCCGGCCGGCATTGTCTGGAGCATCGCCGGCAGCCTGACCCAGCCCCTGTTCCAAGGCGGCACGCTGACCGCCCGCAGGCGAGCCGCCCTCGCCGCGCTGGATGTCGCCGCCGCGCAGTACAGCGGCACGGTCAACACCGCCTTCCAGAATGTCGCCGACGCCCTGGTGGCGATCCAGCGCGACGCCGAAACCCTGCGGGCCGCGTTGAACGCCCGCAACACGGCGGCGTCCAGCCTGGCGGTCACCCAGGCGCAGTACCGCGCCGGCGGCGGCGCTTACCTGAGCGTGCTGACGGCAGAGCAGTCCGATTACAGCGCCCGCCTCAACCTGATCACCGCGCGCGCCGCCCGTTTCACCGACACCGTGGCCCTGTTCCAGGCGCTGGGCGGAGGCTGGTGGCACCGCGCCGATATCGACCTGAAAACCGCTCAATGCTGTGGAATCCTGCCATGAACGACGCCACGATAATCGAGCGCCCCGCCGTGGCGAGGCGCCGGCCCAGGACGTGGCTGCGCATGGCGCTGATGCTGCTGTTCGTCGCCCTGCTGGCGGGCGGCCTGATCGGCTTCCAGCTCTTCAAGGCCGGCATCCTCAAGCAGGTCACCGCCACCATACGCTCCGAGGTGCCCACCGTGGCGACCGCCCCCGCGTCCATGCAGCCCTGGCAGTCGCGCCTGACCGCCGTCGGGTCAGCCCGCGCCTTCAATGGCGCCGACCTTGCGGCTGAAATCGGTGGCGTCGTGGATCAAATCGCCTTCGAATCAGGCCAGGCTGTTGCGCCTGGCACGATCCTGGTCCGCCTGCGCCCCAACGACGACGAGGCCAAGCTGCAGCAGCTACAGGCCAATGCGGAACTCGCCGCGATCACGCTGCAACGGGACCAGCGGCAACTGGCCGCGAAGGGCATCGCCCAGTCCGTCGTGGACAGCGACGCCGCCAACCTCAAGGTCGTCCGTGCCCAGGTCGTGGCGCAGCAAGCCATCATGGCCGAGAAAGTCGTCCGCGCGCCCTTTGCCGGCCGGTTGGGCGTGCGTCAGGTCGATCTCGGCCAGTATGTCGCCGCCGGAACGATGCTGGTGACGCTGCAGCAGCTCGACCCGATGTTTGTCGATTTCTACCTGCCGCAGCAGGCACTGGGGCAGATCGCCGCCGGCCAGCCGGTCGAGGTCACCGCCGATGCCTATCCCGGCCGGACCTTCGCCGGCACGGTGTCCTCGGTGAACGCCAAGGTCGATGCAACCAGCCGGATGCTGCAGGTGCGGGCAACGGTCGCGAATGCGGACGGCGCCTTGCTGCCTGGGATGTACCTGAACGTGTCCGCCGTCTCAGGCGCCGAGCAATCCCTGGTCACCATCCCGCAGGCCGCCGTCGCGTACAACCCCTATGGGTCGCTGGTCTACCTGGTGCAGGACGGCAAGGACGCCCAGGGCCACGACCAGAAGCGCGTCAGGCAGCAGTTCGTCACCACCGGGGCCTCCCGCGGCGATCAGGTCAGCATCCTGAAAGGCGTCGGCCCCAAGGATGTCGTTGTCACCAGTGGCCAGTTGAAGTTGCACAATGACGCCGTGGTGAAGATCGACAACACGGTGCAGCCCAGCGACAACCCGGCGCCCGTGCCGCGGGACCAGTGATGGACCGGCGCGCGAAGCCGCGGCCGGGTTCGGCGGCAAGAAGC
Organism: uncultured Rhodopila sp.; assembly: GCA_964248015.1. Taxonomy (GTDB): domain Bacteria; phylum Pseudomonadota; class Alphaproteobacteria; order Acetobacterales; family Acetobacteraceae; genus Rhodopila. The sequence continues at coordinate 22,171 of CAXTXZ010000001.1, forward strand.
CAAGCGCGGCGCGACGATCCGCGACGCGTCCAGCAAAATCACCTATCGGCGGGCAGGGCGGGCAACAGGCCATGAAATTCACCGACATCTTCATTCGCCGCCCGGTGCTGGCGTGCGTTGTCAGCCTCATGCTCCTGGTGATCGGGCTGAAGGCCTTCTATTCGCTGCCTGTCCTGGAATACCCGAAGACGCAAAACGCCGTCGTCACCATCACGACCGTCTATTACGGCGCCGACCCGGAAACCGTCGCCGGCTTCATCACCCAGCCGCTGGAGAATGCCATCGCGCAGGCCAACGGCATCGACTACATGACCTCCGCCACCCGCTCCGGCACCAGCACGATCATTTGCAACCTCGTGTTGAACTTCGACCCCGACAAGGCGATCACGGAGATCACCGCCAAGATCAACTCCGTCATCAACCAGTTGCCCCAGGGCGTGCAGCAACCGACGCTGACCGTCGCCATCGGCCAGTCGCTCGACGCGCTGATCATTGGCTTCGCCAGCGATGACCTGTCGCCGAACCAGATCACCGATTACCTCGTGCGCAACGTCCAGCCCCGGCTGCAATCCGTGTCCGGCGTGCAAACCGCCGAGTTGCTCGGCCAGCAGAACTTCGCCCTGCGCGCCTGGCTCGATCCCGCCAAGCTGGCCGCTTATGGCCTGACGGCGGCCGATGTCAGCGCCGCCCTGTCCAGCAACAACGTGATCGCCGGCGTCGGCACCACCAAGGGCCAGATGGTGCAGTTCAACCTGACAGCCTCCACCAACCTGCATTCCGTGCGGGAGTTTCGCGATCTGGTGGTCAAGCAGGTCAACGGCGGCATCATCCGCCTGGGCGACGTCGCCAATGTCACCCTGGGCGCCGACGACTACGAATCAGGCGTTTCCTACAACGGCAAGAAGGGCGTCTATATCGGCATCCAGACCGTGCCCTCCGCCAGCCTTCTCAGCGTCATCGCCGGCGTCAAGGCCGTGCTGCCGTCCATCCAGCAGCAACTTCCCGCTGGCCTCGCCGGCGATGTCATCTATGACTCAACCGTCTTCGTGAACAGTTCGATCAACGAGGTCGAGCGTTCCCTCGGCGAAACCGTGCTGATCGTCACCCTGGTGGTGTTCGCCTTCCTGGGGTCGCCCCGCTCCGTCATCATCCCGGTCGTCACCATCCCGCTCTCGCTGATCGGCACCTTCGCCGCGATGGTGGCCTTCGGCTTCTCCATCAACCTGCTCACCCTGCTGGCATTGGTGTTGGCCATCGGCCTTGTGGTGGACGACGCGATCATCGTTGTCGAAAGCGTCAACCGCCATCTGGAGGAAGGCATGCGGCCGCGCGACGCCGCCATCAAGGCGGGGCGCGATCTCGCCAACCCGATCATTGCGATGACCGCCGTGTTGATCGCCGTGTATGTGCCAATCGGTTTCCAAAGCGGCCTGACCGGCGCGCTGTTCACGGAATTCGCCTTCACCGTCGTCGGCGCCGTCACCATGTCCGCCATCGTCGCGCTCACCCTGTCGCCGATGATGTGCGGCTTCCTGCTGCGCCCAACCGCGCAAGGCGCCGCGCGCGGCTGGGCTGACCGCCTGAGCGGTTTCATTGACCGTGTCCTGGGTCGCTTGCAGCGCGGCTATGAACGGCGCCTGCGCGGCAGCCTGCGCACCCGGTCCGTCGCCCTGACCTTCGCCGTCCTGGTCATCGGCGGCATCTACTTCCTGTACGCCAACGCCGACAGCGAACTCGCGCCGCAGGAGGATCAAGGCGTCGTCATCCTGCTGCCCACCTCGGCCCCGGATTCGACATTGCAACAGAAGCTGTTGTTCAGCGAGCAGGTGCAGAAGATCATGTCGGCCCTGCCGGAGGCGGACCAAAGCTTCCAGGTCGAAAGCCCAACGCAGTCGATCTCCGGCATCACGCTCAAGCCATGGGAGCAGCGGCGCCGCGACGCGACCACGATACAGCGCGAATTGCAGAATCAGCTCAGCGCGGTCACCGGCCAGCGAATCGTCGCCTTCCAGCCGCCGGCCCTGCCAGGCGCCCAGGGGCTGCCCATCCAGTTCGTGCTGAAATCGACCCAGCCGCTGGCGACGCTTTACCCTGAAGCCCAGAAGTTCCTCGCCGACGCCACCGCCAGCGGCATGTTCCTGTTCGTTGACAGCGACCTCAAGATCGACGCCCCGCAACTCGTGATCGAGATCGACCGCGACAAGGCGGCGCAGCTTGGCTTGTCCATGACCGAGGTGGGCGGCGCGCTCGGCAGCCTGCTGGGTGGCGGCTACACCAACTACTTCAGCCTGGGATCGCGATCCTACAAGGTCATTTCCCAGGTGCAGCAACGTTCCCGCCTGACGATCGACCAGGTGATGCAATACCAGGTCGCAACCATCAACGGCGTGCCGGTCCCGGTGTCCGCCATCGCTCATGTCAAGGCGGAGACAGTGCCGCAGACGATCACCCATTTCCAGCAGATCAATTCGGCCACCATCTCCGGCGTGCCCGCGCTGGGCGTGTCGCAGGCGCAAGCGTTGCAAACGCTTCGTGAGCTTGCCGCGCGAACCCTGCCGGCCGACGTGCTGATCGACTATGCCGGCTCGCTGCGGCAGTTCGTGCAGGAAAGCAGCGGTTTCGTCGCCACCTTTGGCCTGGCCCTGATCATCATCTTCCTCTCGCTGGCCGCCTTGTTCGAAAGCTTCCGCGACCCGCTGGTCATCCTTGTCACCATCCCGATGTCGATCGCCGGCGCCCTGGTGTTCATCAGCCTGGGCTTGGGGGGCGCGACGCTGAACATCTACACGGAGGTCGGGCTGGTCACGCTGATGGGCCTGATCAGCAAGCACGGCATCCTGATCGTCGAGGTCGCCAACGAGGCCCAGCGCGCCGGCAAATCGAAACTGGAGGCCATCATCCACGCGGCCGGCCTCCGCCTCCGCCCCATCCTGATGACGACGGCGGCCATGGTGCTGGGCGTCGTGCCGCTGATCACCGCGTCCGGCGCCGGCGCGGCGTCGCGGTACAACATGGGGCTGGTGATCGCCAGCGGCTTGTCGATCGGAACGTTGTTCACCTTGTTCGTGCTGCCAGCAGTCTATCTGCTCATCGCGGCCCGTCACGAAGCGGAGGCGACAGAGCCCGTGGACACGCTGCAACCCGCGCATTCCTGATCCGCGGATCAAGGGAAAGGCTCTATCCGGAAATTCCGTGCACGACGTCGAGGCATGCGCGGGGTGACAGGTCCGCCTGGAAACCCATGGGATCAACTGCTTGAGGCGGCTGCCAAAGTGTTTGGTTCGATGTCACGATGGCGGTGGAGGAGAGCCTTGGGTTGTCCCTGGCGGCTGCCTGCTTTCGGGTCGGTGAATCCTCCGCGGCTTCCGGCACATAAACCCCATCCATCTCGGCAGTTCCGAAGGCATGCGTAGGTTATGCGGCCTTCACGCCGGAAATAAACCTTGTCACGACGCCGCTGAGCTCACCGGCATGGTGAGACAATCCTCCCGCGGCCGTCTGCACATCTCGCGCCCCCTGTCCGGTGGCAGTGGCCGTCTTGCTGACCACAACGATGTTGCCCGCGACCTGTCCGGCATTGGTGGCGGCATGTTGCACGCTGCTGGCGATCTCCTGTATCGCCGCACTCTGCTCTTCCACCGCCGCTGTGATTGCGGCCGCGATGCCGCTGAGTTCCTGGATTGTCCGGGTGATTGCGCCAATGGCCTGCACGACCTCGGCAGTCGCCTTTTGAATTTGCGTGATCTGCTGCCCGACTTCCTCGGTCGCGCGTGAGGTCTGTGTCGCCAAACCCTTTACCTCGCTCGCAACCACCGCGAAGCCCTTGCCGGCATCCCCGGCACGCGCCGCCTCGATGGTCGCGTTCAGGGCAAGCAGGTTGGTCTGGCGGGCGATGTCGCTGATCATGCGCACAACCGTGCCGACACGGTCGGCGCTGTCGGCCAATGCCTTGACAACGTGATCGGTGCGCTGTGCATCGGCGACCGCCTGTCCGGCCACACGGGTGGATTGCGCGACCTGGTTGGAGATATTCGTGATTGCGGCAGTGAGCTGGTCCGCGGCGGTGGCCGCGGTGTCCACGCTCGCGCCGGCACTTGCGGCGGCCGTGGCGGCGGCATTCGCCTGGGCATCGGTCTCGCCCGCGGCCGTGTTCATGGCGTCGGCGGTTGCGCGCAGAGTGTCCGCCGCCGATCCAACCAGGGCGACCAGCACATTGGCACGGTTTTCAAAAGCCTCAGTCAATTGGTCAAGCGTGCCGGCTCGGCGTTCCGCTGCCTCACGGCGCTGCTGCGCATCCAGTTGAGCCTGCCGCTCCGCTTCGCCAGCCCCGCGCAACTGGCCGCACATGCCCTCCAACGCTTGCAGCAACCTGCCAAACTCGTCGCGCCGCCGCGTGGCTTTCACCGGTTCCAGGTTGCCGGCCGCGATGCGGGCCGCCCTGGCATGGGCGGCGCCGATGCCGGTGCCAACGGCGTGAAAGGCCCAAACCAGGCCAGCAAGCACAGCCGCCGCGGCAACAGCGGCCAACTCCATGAAATGCCTGATATCCGCGTCCATGGCCGCGGCCTCCTGATCGGCGTCCTCATGCGCTTGCGTCAGGGTGTCGGCCACAAGCCGGTCAATCGCGTTTGTGAGTTCATCGCGTTGGCGATCCAGTGTCGCGCGCTGCGCCAAGTGGTTGGTCGTGGCGCCACCGGTCAGCAATCCAACGGCCTCGTTTTGCCATGCTGACGCATGACCGGCGATCTCGGCGGCGGAATTGCGCGCGCTCGCATCGGCCAACGCGGTCCGCAGTCCCGACCAGGCAGAGGCGAAGGCAGCGATCCGGTCGCGAAAGAGCCTGGCAGCGGTGTCTGCTTGCGACAGCGTTGCCGCCGCCTGCGCATCGCCAAGCGCTCGGTCGGCCTGCGCAAAAGCAAGCTGTGCCGCGCGTGCCTGCTGCACCGCCGCCATGTGATTATCCAGCATGCGGGCAACAGCCCTTTCGGCATCCCGCATGCTGCTTCCGCCAAGCATCGCCAAGCCTCCGAGACATAGCAGGCTGATTGCGATGGCCGTCAGCAATTTAAGTCGGATCGACATGCCTGGAACCTTGATGATGTGTGGCTGCCCATCGCGTCATCGCGGCAGCATGGGGGCCGGGAAGCTGTGGGCCGGCGCCGAGAGCGTGTTCAGGAAGGCGATCAGGTCGTCGATCTCCCGCGGCGACACATCGAATGTTTGCATCAGCGGATCGCTGGACGGCCGTTCGCCGCCGATCATGTAATGACGGATCACCGTCGGCAGATCATGCTGCGATCCGTCGTGCATGTAGGGCGCGCGCCGGGACACGTCGCGCAAGGTCGGCGTCTTGAAGGCGAACTCCGCCCCACGCTCCCCAGGAGCCACGGCGATACGGCCGGGATCGTCCGAGGCAAGCCCGATGTCGTGGAATTTCTTGTCCGTGAAAGCCCATCCGCTGTGGCAGTTTGCGCAGTGGGCAGTGCCGGTGAACAGGACAAACCCGCGTTTTGCATTGGGATCGATGGATGTCTCATCGCCTTCCAGCCAAGCGTCGAACGGTGTGCGTCCGCTGGCCACAGTGCGCTCAAAAGTCGCGATTGCCTTGGTCACAGTGGGCATGCCAATGGCTTCGCCGGGATAAGCCCGGTCAAACAGTGCCCGATAGTCGGGAATTGCCGCCAGCTTGGCTGGAATGACCGCCAGATCCCCATTCATTTCCTTGGCCGAACCCATCGGCCCTGCTGCTTGCTCCTCCAGGCTGGGCGCGCGGCCGTCCCAGAAATACGGTCCGTCCCAGGCCGCGTTCAGGATGGTTGGCGTGCGCCGTCCCAGCAGTTGCAGTCCCTCGCCACGGCCAAGCCGCAAGCCGTCGCCCCAGCCGAACGAAGGATTGTGGCATGTGGCGCAGGCAAGCACACCGGAACCCGAAAGCCTGGGATCAAAGAAGAGCGTGCGCCCGAGCAATTCGCGCTCTGCGGTGAACAGATTGTCCGCGGGAAACGGAATTTCCGCCGGTTGCCGAAATGGCGCCTGCAATGCGGCAAGGTTCGGTGGTGGCGTCCAGCCGTCGTCCGCCTTGGCATGAAGCGGCCAAAGCAGCCATGCAAGCGCGACCACAAACATTGCCATCCTGGCCAATGAACAGGCAACCGAATCAACGGCGACATCGAGCCGTTCGGCACACGGAAAGTGGGCGAATGGCGCCTCCCGATAAGGGCGGCCTGTCAGGAAGCTGAACATGGCGATGTACTAAGACCTCACGGAGGCGGCCCACCATGTTGCGAGTGAATGTTTAAAAAAACGTTTACGCTGCGTATTTTGACAACTTCCCGTGCTGGTATGCTTACCACGATCTGTTTTCATGCGATTGTCCACGTGAAAGGATTACTGGCTGACCGTGGCGTCCCGCTCGGCCAGCAGGGCCTGATGACGCTCTACGGCATCGGCTTCCTCTACGTGCGTGGGGCCATGGCGGAAACCCTCGATCCCGTCTACCTGTCCCGCTTCGGCGTTGACCTGGGCGACAGCCACGAAGCCGAGTCTGGCGACGCCGCCGCCTATCGCCTGGCTCCCGCCGCTCGGCGCTTCGACGCGGGCAGCCACAATTACACGGCAGCCGTCGCCGGAGCCTCCATCCGCCTGTTGCTCGACCTCGGCCCAAAGCAGGTCGAGGGCCATGTCATGGCGCTCGCCCACCGCTTCGCCATGCGCATGCACGAGATTGGCATGCCGGTCTTCGGCGGCGTCTCCAACGCCCATGCCAGCCACATCGTCACCATTGGCCGGACCCTGGGCGCGGAACATGATTCCTTCGCCAACGCCGACATGGCCAGGCTTTACAACGTCTTTGTCGCCAGCGGCGTCCGCCTGAGCATCCGTCGCGATCTGTTTCGGTTCTCTTTCCACATCTACAACAACGAGCCGGATATCGAGCGTTTCGTCGGCCTCTGCGAGAACTGGCTTGCGCGGCAATAGCGTCGCGGCAGCTCGGCAAGCCTGACAGCAACGCCAGGCAATGCAGCCTTATTCCGTCAGGCGATACGAAGCGGGAATCATGAACAGGTCATCCGGCTGTTTCTCCAGCGACACTCCCGTAAGGAACTCACGATGGCTGACATTTTGTCCCAGCACGCCGTCATCCCACACGCGTCGCATCATGATCCCTGTGTTGGTCAGCCAGTAGTAACCCGCCGCCTTCAGGGCCCCATCCTCGCCAAACTCGTATTTTGTCGTCTCCAGGCCCTCGATACGCTCCTTGCCCACCTTCTCCGCCCCGCTCATGTTCGTTGTGCGGGCGAAGAACCGCCGGAACAGTTCGTCATCCATTGGCAGGACCAGATAGGTGTGGTTCGCCATCAGCACGTACTGGGTCTGCGTCGTCAGGTCCAGGATCGTCGAGCTTAAGCCATTCGCACGGTCGATCCGCAGTTTGCCCGCGGCGTAATGAATCGTCTGCGTCTCGCGGAACGCGCCGGCTTCATGCACCGCCGTCGCCGAGAAGGCCACGCGCGGCTGCACCAGGTCGTCATAGGCCAAGGCCCGCGTGACGCAGCACAAGGCAATCAGCAAGCCCATTACGTAGCGCATCGACATTACACCGCTGCCAAACCGATTGGAACGTTCACGCCACTCTTGTTGCGAAGTCAATGATCTCGACTCTTGTTGATCGAAGCGAGGCGAGATGGTTCCCCGACCCTCGAACATGCCCTAACATCCCGGCATCACGACCAAGGGAACCGTTCAATGCCAGCCGTCACCGTTGAAGACCGCGGCGCGATATCCGTCATCCGCATCAACCGTCCGGAACGCATGAACGCCATCAGCCAAGCTGTCGCGGTCGAGATGCAGCAGGCGTTCAAGGCGTTCGACGCCGATCCGGGCAAGCGTGTCGCCGTGTTGTCCGCCGCCGGCGTCAAGTCCTTCTCCGCCGGCGCGGACGTCAACGACCTGCCGGAACTCTGGCGCGCCATTCCCAATGTCGGCTACCAGACCGACAAGCCGATCATCGCCGCCACCTCCGGCTGGGTCATTGGCGGCGCCATTGTCATGGTCATGATGTGCGACCTCATGGTTTCCACCGAGGACACCCAGTTCTACTACCCGGAAGCCAAGCTCGGCACGACCGCCGGAGGCATCAGTTCCCTGGTCGCCCGCATGCCGCACAAGCTGGCGATGGAGATCATGCTGCTGGGCACAAAGGTGCCCGCCCAGCGCGCCTACGACGTCGGCTTCGTCAACCGCGTCGTCCCCAACGGCGAGCATGAAACGGAAGCGTTGGCCATGGCCGAGCAACTGCTGGACTCCGCCCCTTTGGTGATCGGCGCGATCAAGCAACTGGTCAACCAGGTCATGCCGGTCGGCCCGATCGAGCGCATGGTGGCGGTCAGCCAGACGATCGCCAAGGTGCGGCAGTCAGCCGACCTGCAAGAGGGCCTTCTTGCCTTCAAGGAAAAGCGCAAGCCCCGCTTCACCGGCCAGTAGCCGCTGGACGCCATGAACCTGACGGATTGCCTGCACTGCCCCGGCTGCAAGGGCCGTCTTGTTCAACCATCAGCCACGGAGCTTCGCTGCGCCGAATGTGACCGAACGTTCCCGGTCCTGGACGGGATCGCCGATTTCATGGATGCCCACGATCCGCGGCGCCTCAGCGACGGGCGGAACTGGGCCGAAACGGCATCAGCCGGTTTGTTTGAGCGCATCCATGCCGCGGCGGGCAACCTCTGGCCCCAGAGCTTGGGGCATGTGCTGCAACTTGGCTGCCGCCACGGCCAGATGACCAGCGCGCTGCTAGCCTCCGCCCATGTTCGTGGCCTCATCGCGGTTGACACGGACATGGGCCTGGTGCGCGCATGCCTCGACCAGCTAGCCACGGCAGGCGTTCGCCCTGATCCCTGCGTCGGCCTCGCGACTTTGGACGGATGCCACGGCGCCATCCGTGACGCCGTGGCGGACACCGTCATGGGAACCACGTTGCTGCCCGCGACGGTGGACGTGCCCGGCCTGCTTTCCACCGTGCACCGCGTCCTGAAGCCTGGAGGCCGAGCGCTGTTCGTCGTGCCGAACCGGCGCTATCGACAGGCGTTGTGCCATGCCCTGGCCACGGCGCTGGCGCAGCATTACGCCCGTGAGGGCATCTGGCCTGAAGGGCACGACAACATCCTCGCCTTCATGGCGCAATCACGCCGTCTTCTTGTGCATCACGGCGACATGGATTTCCCGGCCGTTCTTGCCGAAAAACACCTGTTCGACAGCGACGCGTTGCAGGACGTCGGCAAGGAAACCGGCTTCGCCACCGCCGAGATGCGTCCGCTCGACTTCGATCCCACCGGCGGCGAGACCACCCGGCGCATCTGCCAGTCCGTCGGGCTGGAGGAAGCGACCGCCAGAACCTTCGCCTCCCTGGTCGCCACCACTGGTCTACCCTTCTTCAGCCTGCTCAGCCGCCAGGATGCATCAGCTTCGATGCTGCTGTGGCTGACCAAGCCGGCCGGCCCCCGCGTCACCGTCTTCAACACGCGCCCGCCAGCGCCGCCCGTCCAGTTCCCCGGCCCCGAGGCCGCGCTGGGCGGCGCTCAGCCCCGCTGGTCGCTGGAGCTTCTGGCTCGTGATTCACCGGACGGCATCATCCTCTCCGTCGGCGGCTGGTGCCTTGCCAACGTCGACGTGGTGTGGGTGCGCGTCACGCTCGAAAGTGTCACGCTGCGGGCGTCCGTCTGGCGGCCGCGCGCGGATGTGCATGAAGTGCTGAACCGAACGGGCGTTTACCATTCGCTGAACGCCCTGTGCAGCGGCATCGAGACGCGGATGCTGTTTGACGGCGTCCATCCCGAGGACAACCGCTGCGCGCTCCGCTTTGACATTGTCCTGGCAAACGGCCTTACCGTGTCTGGGCCGGCGCCCGAGGCGATAACCATGAACCAGCAACTGGTCATTGCCCATTAGGGCAACATCAGCCTGGCTGATGAAGTTGCTCGCTGAAACAATGGCCTGGCGCGGATACGCCGCGCCCGCGCTAACCCGTGCGGCGAGCGAAGGCAGCGAAGGCTTTCAACTGGGTGGCGACAAACGTGCGGGTGGCGTCGTCCGTGATCGTGCTGCTGGCCACGTCCACCTTTGTCATGATCTGGCTTACCATGACCTCTGGCTTGTTCAGCACGTAAGCGTCCAGGAACACCAGGATCTGCCGCAGGTGGTATTGCGCCCGCGCGCCGCCAACAAGGCCGGGGGAGCCGGACTGTATCGCCGTCGGCTTGGTGGCGAAAGGCTGAGTCGGCAGGCGTGACAGCCAGTCAAGGGCGTTCTTCAAGGTGCCGGGGACAGAGTAGTTGTACTCAGGCGTGATGATGATGATCCCGTCAGCCGCGGCAATGGCCTCACCCATGGCCACGACGGGGGCCGGGAAGCCTTCGGCTTGAGCATCGGCGTTATACAGCGGGAAATCACCAACCGAGCCAAGCGCCTTGATCGTCATGCCCTCAGGGGCAAGGGCAGGCAGCGCCCGCGCCAGCGCGGCGTGGTAAGAGGCTTTGCGCAGGCTTCCCTGCAGCGTTACGATCCGCAACGGCTTCTGACCAGACATGGTTTCCCTTTCCTCGGCCTATGCCATGCGCGCGACAAGCCGTCGCAACGCTGATAGGTGTTTCACTGATTCGTCCCGCCCTTGCCAGGGCGGTCACGGTGGCCTGACAACGCGTCGCCGGCATGCTTGTCAAGCCGAGTGGCAAGCAGCGGCGCCATGAAGGAGATCGCCGAGACAAACAGGAAGGCAAAGGAAAAATCCGGCAGCTTGGCCTCCCCATGCCCGCTGGCCGCGACAGAGAATGCCAGCCCCGCGGCGGATAACGCGATGCCGAGTGTCAGGGACATCTGCTGGAAGGTCGTGTAGAAGCTTGTGGCGGCGCTCATTTGCTCGCGCGGCACGTCGGCATAGGCAATGGTGTTGTAGGCCATGAACTGCAGCGACTGGAAAAACCCGTTGGCGATCAACACGCCGTAGATCAGCGGCAATGGCCAATTCGGGCGGAACGCCGCGCTGAGCGCCAGCAACAAGGTCGCCAGCGCGCCGACCCAGGTCAGCACCGGCTTGAACCCCAGGCGCTTCAGGAACCAGGGCGCGCATGTCCGCATCGCCAGCGAACCGATCGCGCTCGCGAACGTCACCATCCCGCTCTGCGCCGCGCTGTCGCCGAAGCCGATCTGGAACATCATCGGCAGCAGGAACGGCAACGCTCCGACAGCGATGCGCGACAGGGAGCCGCATGCCATGGACATGCGGAAGGTGGCGATGCGCAGCAGGCGGAAATCCAGCATCGGCCGTGGATGGTGGCGGGCATGCAGCACGTACAGCGTGCCCGACAGCAGGCCAGCGGCCAGCAATGCCGCGACAACCGGGATGGACCCGGCACCCCGGCTGCCAACCTCTATCCCGAACATCAGGCAGGCGAGCGCGGCGCCGGACAGCAGCAGCCCGCGCATGTCGAATTTGGTGCGGATGGGTTCCTTCATCTCGTCGAAGAACAACGTCACCAAAGTCATTCCCAGCAGGCCGATGGGCACGTTGATGTAGAAGATCCAGTGCCAGGACAGGTAAGTGACGACGAAGCCGCCGACAGGCGGCCCAACGATCGGCCCGATCGTCGCCGGTATCATCAGCCACGCCATCGACCGCACCAGCTCGGCTTTTGAAACCACGCGCAGCATCACCAGCCGTCCGACCGGTGACATCATGGCCCCGCCCGCGCCCTGCAGCATCCGGGCCGCCACCAGGGCGCCGAGCGTCGGCGCCTGCGCGCAAAGGATCGATCCCAGGGTGAACAGCCCAATGGCCGCGCGGAACGTCGAACGGGAACCGAAACGGTCCGCGATCCGCCCGCTGGCGGGGATGAACATCGCCAAGGTGAGCAGGTACGACGTCAGGGCAACGTTCATGCGCAGGGGATCAGCGTTGAAGCTGCGCGCCATGGTCGGCAAGGCCGTGGCAAGCACGGTGCCGTCAAGCTGCTCCATGAACATGGCGCTGGCGACAATGAGCAGGATGGTCTGCGGGCGGACGTGACGCTTCTGCAAGGCGGGCAACGCGGTCATGGGAGTGCGGGATACCAATGCGCCAGGGTGTTGCAGGCGAGAACCGGCTCGCCGTCAAGGGCGGTGGATGCGCGTTGCTGGCAGGCATGGCAATCTTTCCCCCGCCGGCGCGCGACCTTGCGCACGGCGCCGGCATGATCCCAGGGCGTCGGGGGACGTTGCCAACAAGCCGGTTGGCGGCAATGCTTGGGGCTGCGTCAACGAATGGGGAAGCGTCCGTGACTGAACCCACTGGCCCTTTGGCCGGCATCCGCGTCATCGACGTCACCAGGGTCTGGCTGGGGCGTTTGTGCTCCCAGACGCGCGGCGAGTTGGGGGCGGACGTCATCAAGGTCGAGCCGCGGGTTGGCGACTCGACAAGGCTGATCGGGCCGTCGCGCACGCCCGGAATGGGAAGCTACTTCGCCAACCTGAACCGCAACAAGCGCAGCCTGGCCCTTGACCTGAAGCGGCCGGCCGCGCGGGCAGCGGTGCTGCGGCTTGTCGAGACGGCCGACGTCTTCGTTCACAACATGAGGATTGGCGCGGCGCGGCGCCTGGGGCTGGATTACGCGACGTTGCGCGCTCGCAACCCGAAGCTGGTTTACGCCTGCGCCAGCGGCTTCCGCAAAGGCAGCAGCCTGCAGGAATATCCAGCCTATGATGACCTGATCCAGGGCGTGTCGGGGATCGCGTCGCTGAACGCGGGGGCGGACGGGGCGCCGCGTTATTTTCCGACCGTCGTGGTGGACAAGCTGACCGGGGCGAATTTGGCCTCGTTGATCGGGATGGCGCTGTTCCACCGCGAAAGGACGGGCAAGGGCCAGGAGATCCATCTGCCAATGATGGAAACCATCCTGTCCTTCACCCTGGTTGAGCATCTGTGGCACGGGACGTTGGGAGAGCCGGAGAAAGGCCTGGGCTACCCCCGGATGCTGACACCCCATCGGCGTCCCTATCAGACCCAGGATGGCTATATCAGCGTCATCGCGCACAGCGACGCGCAGTGGGGAAAGCTGTTCGAGGCAATGGGGGCCGCGGGCCTGATTGACGACCCGAGGTTCAATTCCGTCCAGGCGCGCTCCGCCAACATCGATGCCCTGTACGCCACGCTGACCGACGGGATGAAGCATCGCCCCACCGATGCATGGCTGGCCGAACTGCGAGGCGCGGACATTCCGTGCGGAAAAGCGAACAACATGGACGACCTGTTCACCGATCCTTACTTGGCGGAAACTGGATACTTCGAGCCTTACGATCATCCGGCGGAGGGCGCGGTCGTGATTCCGGCCATCCCGGCGCGTTTTTCTGAAACGTCTGCGAACGTGCATCGCCCCTGGCCGCTGCTGGGCCAGCACACACGCGAGATTCTTGCGGAGGCGGGATATTCTGACGATGAGATTGATCTAATTATGAAATCGTAACATAAATCGGCCAGCCGGACTCTGCCGCCACCCATGCCGCCAACTCGTGTTCACGGTTACGTTTGCAGAGCAGTATCAATGCTACGTGATTTCGATGGCTGCCTGAACTCTGGCATCTCCGGTGCCGTGAGTGCTGGCGCGCAGGCGTTATCAACCGTGCAATGAGCAGCAACCAACCGTGCCCCGGCCATTTCCCTCCCAACCAGCCCAAGCGGAATCATGTTGCTGTTTTGTAAAGGATTTCGCCTGAGCGACGTTACTGTGAATCCAAGATAAAGGTGTGCCGATGACGACCTATAGCTGGACAAAGAACGTAAGCGGCGACTGGGACACGGCCGCTGATTGGACCCCTGCCGCGATACCCAGCGCGGCCACGGCCGATGTCACCATCGATGCCGCGACGACCCTTCCGTACACCGTCACGATCGCTCACGGCGAGTCGGTCACCGTGGACAGCCTTAGCATCAATGCCGCCAACAACCTGCTCGGCTCGAACGCTCACCCCTACGCGGCGGCCGTGCTGGAGGTCGATGGCACGCTGACCTTCGCCCCTGGCTCCACGGGCGGCTTGCGTGGGTCGTTGCAGACCTACTTGGTCATGCAAAGTGGCACCATCGTCAACGCCGGCACTGTCGATGCGTTCATCCAGGGCAGGGGAAACGTGCTGTTCACCGGCACGAACGGCCTCTACGTCACCAACTGGCTGCAAGCCCTGAACGGCACGGTCACAGTCGACACGTCATCGATCGCGGAATTGACCGGACCCCTGCTGTTCGACGGCATTTTTGAAGCCCAGGGCCCGAATGCGGCCGTCGATCTGGGCGGTCCGCTCGAGCATCTGATCGTCAACATAGCAACCGTCGAAGGGCCGCCGGCAATTCCGGGCGGCTGGACCGAGTTGTTGCTGAATGGCGTCGGCGCCGAAATCAATGAGTGGAATGGCACAGGCTATGTGACGCTCGAATCAACGCTTAAGGACATCCACACCCGCGGCACGGTCGATATCCTGGCCGGCAAGAGCTACACGACGGCCAACACGCTGACGGTTGATGCTGGCGGAATGCTGAACATGCAAGCCAGCACCCTCACGGCGGCCGCGCTGAACATCAACGGCGGCGTTGTCCAGGGTTCCGGAACGATCGCGAACGGCGTGCTCAACAATGGCACGCTGGTTGCCCTCGGCGGCACCCTGGACATCACGGGCGGCCTGACCGGCGGCGGCGTGGTGCGGTTTGACACCGACGAGAAACCCGCGTTCTCCGGCGCCGCCGTGACGGCCACCGTGCCGGGCGCCACGCTGGAGCTGGCCGCGGTTTCCGCCAGCCAGGTAATCACCATGAACGGTGATGACACGCTGATCCTGGCGACCCCCGCCGCCTTCGCCGGCACCATTGCCGCCCAGGCCGGCGACAGGATCCAGTTGCTGGGCGTGACCGCGACAAGCGCGGTGGACAACGCCGGCACCCTGGTTGTCAGCAACGGCAGCCAGGCAGTCGCAACGCTGGCATTGGCCGGCAACTATAGCGGGGACACCTTCACGGCCAGCGGATCAACCATCGCAATCTCGCCGACCGCTGCGCCAACCGGGCTTGCGACGCTCGACACGACCACAAACCAGCCGGTGGCGACAGTTGGCCAAGCCTACACCGGTCCTGTCAGCGGCGTGACCAGCGAGTTCATTACCACGAGCAGCGACAGCTTGAACGTCACGGCCACCACCCCGGGCTGGTTCATCCATACCGGGTCCGGCAATGATGCAATCAAGGCCAGCAGCGGAATCAACGTGCTGGATGGCTCGACCGGGTCAAACTTCCTGGTCGGCGGCACCGGCGCCGACACGTTCTTTGTCGATGACCGTAACGCGCCAGCGGATATCTGGAGCACGGTCAGCAACTTCCATGCGAACGACGCGGCGACGATCTTCGGCGTCACGCAAAGCGGCTTTGCCCTGAACTGGTTCGATGGACAGGGCGCAACCGGCTACACCGGATTAACCCTGCACGCGACCGCGGCCGGAAAGCCGACCGCTTCCCTCACGCTGGTGGGCTACACGACAGCGGATCTGACCGACGGCAAGCTGAGCATCAGCTTTGGCACGACAGCGGCGACCGCGACTGCGCCCAGCAGCGGCTACATGTATATCCATGCGAACTGATCAATACTGAACGCTGCCACTGCTTCATGCCAACCTTCCGCCTGTCGGCTTTGCCGGCGGGGAGGGTTGGCATGATCCTGATGCCCTGAGCTGGCTGCGCACGGAACAGCGCTGGCCAACACTGGTGATGGAGAACGCGGCGGGAGGCATTGCCAAGCTGCCTTGCCCAAGCCATGCCTCGGTCCGGCATGGCATGCTCCCTGCCGCAATCAGCGAACATATCGGAAGCGCCCCGGTCAGGCGCCACCCAGGCATGTGTCCAGCGCCGCGATCGCCTGGTCCAGCGCGAACCCGAGCCGGTTGCAGGCCCGCGTTGCGCCGACAGCCAGGAACCGCGCCTGATCGGACCCCGGAGGCGCCACGGCCAGTTGACGCACCGGGTCAAGGACCGGGTATGGCGCCTGTGGCAACGCCGGATCGTGGCCGAACCGATCACCGACCGTGTAATCCATCGGCACCATCGCGCGGGATGCCGCCACCAAGGCCGCGTTGACCCGCTCGGCTGCCGCGTCATCCTGGATATGCAACACGTATGTGGCCACGGCTGTAGCTTTCTCCCGCAGCCGCGCCACACGCGTCATCAGCCGCGACAAGTCAAAGCCGCCGTCCAGCTTCATGGCCAAACCGGCGAGAACACCCTCCAGCGCCGCCGCGCCGGACGCGTAATCCAACGGCAGCACGCGGTCCGTCAGCAGGCGCCAGATCGCGTGGACGTAGACACGCGTGTCGCGCCCCAACAGCTCAGCATCCATCTTGTCCAGCGTGTCATCCGGCGTGTGCCACCACCAGCCGAAGCCAGCGCCTTTGCGCGTGCCGCCGCCGAACACCGCGCCCATCACGTTGTCGGC
Source organism: uncultured Rhodopila sp. (assembly GCA_964248015.1). Lineage (GTDB taxonomy): Bacteria > Pseudomonadota > Alphaproteobacteria > Acetobacterales > Acetobacteraceae > Rhodopila. The sequence continues at coordinate 38,664 of CAXTXZ010000001.1, forward strand.
CGACCCGACCGGCTGCTCGCCCATTCCCATGAACAAGGACGGAACCCCGATCCCCCAGAACGACTGGTCGCCCGCCCGGCTCATGCGCAGCCCATCGAGTTCCTGGCCGCCCTGCGCGCGAACGGCCTCCGCCGCCAGGGCGGACAGTTCCGCCGAGGCAAGCGCATCGGCCATCACCGTGTTGCCGCGCGCGCCGGTGGAATCGACGTTGACATGGGCAACGCAGCGGCGGGCCAGTTCATCCCAATGCGTATCGGCATACCAGGCGGAGCCAGAATACCGGCCGTGCGAGTGGCCGGACCAAAAGCACAGGCGCAACCCTCGTTGCCACGCCGTCCGTTCGGGCGCGAACAGCCGAGCGACCTCTAGCATGGTGGCGTTGGCGCCGCCGTTATCCATGACGCCATAGTGCCAGGTGTCGTGATGGCCGGAGAACATGACGAACGGCTCGTCTCCTTTTGCGGCGCTTGGCAACTCCGCCACCAGCAACGGCGTCTTCCGCCAGCGCGTGTCCACTTCGGCGTGCAGCGTGACCTCGACCGCCTCGTTGCCCAGCACGCGCCGCTTCAAGGCGTCGCCATCCGCCTTGCGCAGGCTGACAACAACGGTCGCCGGCAGGTTCTCCAGTGTTTCGCCGGTGGGGCTGCCCCAGACCGGCGAAACGCACATCTCATGCAGATGCTCGTGCGGGCTGATGTGGATCTGGCCGATGGCGCCCGCCAGCGACGCCCGGTGCGTGGCGCCCGGATTGGCGATCGATTCCAGCAGCACGATCTGGCCGCGCGCATCCAGCGCGGCGAAGTCCTCCGCCCGGCCATGGCCGCCGTAGACGACCCTCCCGCGCAATCCGCCCGGCGGCGTCGGGCGCGAAAAGGAGTGGGTGATGCAGTCGGGGGTATCCGCGTCGATCTCGACCCGCGCCCGGCCCGGCAGGCTGATGTAAGCGTCATGCAGGATCAGCTCGGTCTGGTAGCCATAACCATCCAGGGTCGCTTTCAGGTAGCGAAAGCTTTCAAGCTCCTCCGCCGTTCCCGACAGCTTCACGCGGCGGGCGAATTCCTCCAGGTGCCGCATCATGGCGCTGGGATCGACCGCGGCGCAAAGTCGCGCGATGCGTTCTCTTGTCACTGTGCCGGAATGATCCCTTGCCACGGCGGCGCTCCCTTATGTTACGCTACACTAATGGATTGACGACCGGGAAAGACCATCACCGCCATTTCCCCCGTCCGTCGCAGTGTCGGCCACAAGGCATGGTCCCGCGCTCCGTCGCCACCGGAAGTTAAATCCGCTGGGCGCGGCGCTGGCAACAGCCGCGTCACTCCAGCGGCGCGTTGCGGTATTCCTTCATGCTCAGGATCGCGATGGCGCTCAACGCGCCGCCCGTCATGACATAGAAGGCAGGCGCGAACGGATTGCCCGTCGTTTCGACAAGCCACGTGGAAATCAGCGGCGCGAAGCCCCCAAACAGCACCACCGCAAGGCCGTAACTCACGGAAAGCGCCGTGTAGCGCACCCGCGTCGGGAACATCTCCGCCAGGATGGAGGGGATCGTGCCGGTGTAGAGCGCCTGGAACACGGCGTTGCAGACCAGCGCCATGAGAAGCGACTGGAACGTGCCGCCCCGGATCGCCAGCAGGAAAAGCGGGTAGTCGAACGCCACGTTGAGCAACGCGCAGGCGAGAACAAGCGGCCGGCGGCCAACGCGGTCGGTCAGCGCGCCGACCAGCGGCGTCAGGATCACCACGACCGAGCCGGACGCGACGGCGCAGGCAAGGGCCGCGCCGGACGGCAGATGCATGGTGGTGATGGCGTAGGACACGAGGTAGACCACGAAGACGAAATTGGCGATGCAACCGATGATGCTCAGGCCGAACGCCTGGATCATGCGGGCGCCGTAGTCGCGGATGGCCGCGCGAAGCGGCGTCCGTTCGACGGCGCGCGTCTCCACGGCGCGCTCGAATGCCGGCGTTTCCGCCACCTTCTTTCGCAGGTAGTAGCCGATGGGACCAAGCAGGAAGCCGCAGACAAACGGGATGCGCCATCCCCATGCGTAGAAATCCGCCTCGCTGAGCGTC
>CAXTXZ010000001.1:40748-51237 GCA_964248015.1 uncultured Rhodopila sp.
GGGCGCGGCCAGGGGGGCCGCGGACAGCGAGCCGGCCAGTCCGCCGATCTGCGTGCTGAACTGCTGCCAGCTTCCCGTCAGGCCACGCTTGCCCGGCGGCGCGTACTCGATCAGGAACGCGGCGGCCCCGCCCCATTCGCCGCCCGTGGAGAACCCTTGCAGAAGCCGGCACAGAACCAGCAGGACCGGCGCCCAGTAACCGATGGAGTGATAGGTCGGGATCAGCCCCACCGCCCCGGTCGCGGCCGCCATGAGCCAGATCGTGACCACCAGGGCCGCGCGGCGTCCCATGCGGTCGCCATAGGCGCCGATGATCACGGCGCCGACCGGGCGCATCAGGAATGCGGCGCCGAAGGCCGCGTAGGTGCCATACATGGAGCCAGACGGATAAAAGGCGCGTGTGATGGCGACCGCGAAGTATCCGTAGATGGTGAAGTCGAAAAGCTCGAAGAAATTGCCGATCGCGCAGGACAGGATCGCGCGTCGCCGCACCGCCGACATTTGCGCTGTTTCGAGTGCCGTGAATCCGTTCGCGACGGCGTCTGACATGTTTCGCTCCTGGCTGCATGGGCACAAGCGGACAGCCAGTCATGGTAGGTCGCTGTCATGACGATCCGCAAGCCACGGCTCAACGGGCAGGCTGCAAGGGAGAAAAGCCGAAGCGTGTGGCGAACAGGGACATGACCCCATTGACTCATGTCATGACGTTGAAGCAGGCTTGCGAAAACAGATTGCCTGCCAAGTCGTTGCAGTAATAGCTGGCAGCAGGGAAGCATTTTTCTGGCACAAGCGCCACGGGAAGAAAGGCAACCGGTAATGTTTCGAAATCGAACTATGCTGCCGTTCATGCTGGCCGCGACGCTGGGCTTTCTTGGTCAGCCTGTCTTCGCCGCGCAAACGCTTGGCCCCGTGACAGACGAAATCGGCGTTATCCGCATCCCCAAGGGCGCGCCTGTCCAAATCGGAGCTTACTGGGTGTTGTCCGGCCCCGACACGGCGCTTGGCCTTGACTCAAGGCGTGGCGCGGAAATCGCGATAAAGGATTTCGGCGGCAAGATCTCAGGTCATCCAGTCAAGTTCAATGTGGAGGATGATCAGTGCAATGCCGAGGGAGGCCAGACCGCCGCGACCAAGCTTGCCGCCAATCCGCAAACGGCCATAGTGCTGGGGCCTGCATGTTCCAGTGCCGCGACGCCAGCGGCGCCAATCCTCTGGCAGGCTGGCATCACCAACATCTGCAACGCATGCTCCGCGCCGGCTCTGACTGACCCGAGCCGCAAACCGGGTTACGAGGGATTTGCCCGGACCATTGCCAGCGACAAGGACCAGGGCGCCTCCGACGCGAAGTACATATTCCAGGTATTGAAGTCCAAGACGCTCGCGACGGTCCATGACGGAAGCCCTTACGCGCAGCAACTGACCGCGGTCACCGCGGCGAACTTCACCAAGCTGGGCGGCACGGTGGTCGCGCAGGAGGCGATTGCCCCAACCGACGTAGACATGCATCCGCTGCTGTCCCACATCGCTTCAACCAAGCCGGATGTGCTGTACGCGCCGGTCTTCGTCGCCGCCGCCGCGCAACTGCTTCGCCAGTCAAAGGAAACGCCGGGGCTGGACCACACGACGCTGCTTGGCGGAGGCTCGCTTGCCACGCCAAGCTTCATTGAAGCGGCCGGGCCATCCGTGGTCGGCTTCCGCATCTGCTATCCGGACCTTTCAGCGGACGCCATGGGCGAAGGCTATCCAAAATTCGTCGAGGAGTACAAGAAGGCTTACGGAGAAAGCCCGATTTCCGGGTTCCACGCCAACGCCTATGACGCGGCGGCAATGGCATTGAAAGCCCTGGAGGCCGTTGCGAAGCCTGACAAGGACGGCAACCTCTACATTGGCAGGAAAGCCCTGCGCGACGCAGTCTACGCCAGCAAGTTCGATGGTATCAGCGGACCCATAGCCTGCGATGCGTATGGCCAGTGCGCGGCGTTCAAGCCGGGCGCGTTTGAGTTCACATCAGCCGACTCCAAGACATTCTTGATCGGCGCCAACCCGAAAAAGATCTGGCCGTAGGCGCGGGGACGCATGAGCGCGCGCTCGGCTGCGATTCCCGTGCCTGCCGTCGGCTGGCCCAGGGCGCTGGGCCGCCTCAACGCCGTTGACATCGTGCTGTGGACGCTGCGCGCGGCGGTGCTGTTGGTTGTTGTGGCCGGCACGGTCGGCTCCTTGCTCAAGGGACGCTACACAGGCGCCCAGTGGTTTGACTTCGTCCTGTTCGGCCTGACCATCGGCAGCATCTACGCGCAGATCGCGCTGGGCTACACGATGGTGTACGGCGTCCTGCGACTGATCAACTTCGCGCACGGCGACTTCGTCATGGCGGGCGCTTTCGCCGGCTATTTCGTCGCGGTCCCGCTGGATCAGTCAGGCTTCCTGGAGCAGCATGCCGTCCTCGGCATGGCGGCGATCCTCGCGACCGGAATCACGATTTCCACCGCGGTCGCCTTGTTGACCGAGCGGATCGCCTACCGTCCCTTCCGCAGGGTCGTCGGCCTGGCGCCCTTGATCTGCGCCATCGGCGTGTCGTTTTTCCTGCAACAGACGTTTCGGGGCATGTTCGGCTCCTCGGTGAAATCCTATCCGGAGCCGCAATGGCAGCGCGCAGCGTTCCAGGTGCTCGGCCTGAACGTGCCACGCATCGACGCCATCCTGGTCGGGCTTGCCCTTCTGTCCATGCTCGCCCTGTACCTCGTGGTTCACCGCAGCCGCATGGGCACGGCCATGCGGGCAGTGGCCGAGGATGCGGAAGCCGCGGCGCTGATGGGCGTGGATGTGAACAAGGTCATCGTGTTCACCTTTGTCCTTGGTGGCGTCATGGCGGGCATCGCCGGCGTCTTCTATGCATTCCTCTTCAAGCAGGTCTACTTTTACATGGGCTTCACGCCGGGCATCAAAGCCTTCGGCGCGGCCGTGCTGGGCGGCATCGGCAGCATTCCCGGCGCGATGCTGGGCGGGTTTTTCCTCGGCATCGTGGAATCTGTCGGGCCGGCCCTGTTCCTTGATGGGATCGGCATCACCGCGCCATACCAGTTGCGCGACCTGATTGCCTTCACCTTGTTGATCATGGTGCTGATCTTTCGCCCGAACGGCCTGCTGGGCGAGCGCCTGGCAAAGAAGCGCGCCTGACCATGGTCCGCGCCGCGCTCAACCGTGGTTTGCTGTTCGGGTTAGGAGGGCTTCACCTCACCGTCGTGGGCGTCCTGCTGATGCTGCATCAGCGTTGGATCGTGCTCGACACGATAAGCCTTGGCCAAGCGGCGCTGCTGCTCCTGGGTGTTGGCGCGGGAGCCATGGCCGTGCCGGCAACGGCATCCGCCAGCCGTTCCACGCGTCTGCTTTCAGGCCTCATCGCCGGCGTCGCGGCCAGCCTGCCGCTCATGGCGCTGGTCCTGGCCATGAGCCTGGTCAGGTTGCAGGCGATCTTCATTGCCCTGTCGCACGATCTCTTCGTGATGCTGACGTTCGGCTGGGGCGCCAGCCTGGGCCTGCTTGCGTTGGCCGGCGCAGGCGCCCTGGCGGGCTTGTGCGGCGCCGTCTTGCGGCTCTGTCCTGTCCCGCTCCGTCGGGCGGTGATCGCCGGAGCGTCGTCCGTCGTCGTGGCCGGCGTCTTCCAGGAGTTGATCCAGCTCTTGCTGCAGTACGACGGGATCGTCGGTGACATCCGCGACTTCTTTTACACCTGGGAAGGCCTTGGCCAGTCTGGCGCGGCGGTGGCGTTTGCTGTCGGCGCAGCCGCAAGTGTCGCATTCACGGTGTTCCGCGCGGTTCGGCCCACGCTGCTGACCGAGGCGCAGAGGCGGCGGCAGGGCTTCCTGGGAGCGGCGCTCATCCTGCTCTGCCTTGCCGTGCTGCCTGCCTTGGCAGGTTCCTACATCGGCCAAGTCCTGATGCTGGTCGGGCTTTACATCCTGATGGGCATGGGCCTGAACCGGGAAGTCGGCCTTGCTGGGCGGCTGGACCTGGGCTTCGTCGCGTTCTTTGCCGTCGGCGCTTACGCCACCGCCCTGCTGACCGCCGACAGCCCGCATGCGCTGATGCATCTGTCCTACTGGGCCGCCATGCCGATCGCCGTGGTGCTGGCCATCCTGACGGGCGTTCTGTTCGGCATCCCGGTGCTCGGGGTGCGCGGCGATTACCTCGCGGTCGCCACCATGGGCCTGGGTGAAATCGTGCGCGTGATCGTGCTGTCGGATTTCGCCGCTCCGCTTCTCGGCGGCGCGCAGGGCATCCTGCAAATCCCCAAGCCAAGCATCGGGACGTTCACCTTCGGCGGCCCGGTGGCGCTGTTCTACCTGACGCTCGCGGCCTCCGCGCTCGCGGCCTTCGTCGCCTGGCGGCTGGAGAACTCCAGGCTGGGCCGCGCCTGGACCGCCCTCCGCGACGATGAGGACGTGGCGCAGGCGCTCGGCATCAACCTGATCCGCTCCAAGCTGCTGGCGTACGGCCTGGGCGCCGCCTTCGCCGGCCTGGCGGGCTCGATCTTCGCGGTGATGCTGAGTTCCGTCTACCCGTCGAGCTTCCAGTTGCTGATTTCGGTCAACGTCCTTGCCGTGATCATCGTCGGCGGCATGGGAAGCCTGCCGGGCGTGGCGCTGGGATCGATTGCGCTGATCGGCCTGCCGGAGTTGCTGCGCGAGTTCGGCGAATACCGCTACCTGTTCTATGGCGCGGTGCTGATCGTCATGATGCGCCTGCGGCCCGAAGGCCTGTGGCCGTCCGAGGCCCGCCGGCGCGAGCTGCACAGCAAGGACGAAGCGCTGGCGCTCGATGCCGGAAGCGACCTTTTGCCGGCGCGGCCATCATGACGCAGGCGCCGCTGCTGGCCTGCCAGGGCCTTGGGATGCGCTTCGGCGGCCTCGCGGCCGTCGCGGGACTTGACCTGGCGATCACGGAGGGCAGCATCCACAGCATCATCGGCCCCAACGGCGCCGGCAAGACGACGGTCTTCAACTGCATCACGCAGAACCTGCGTCCCACATCCGGCGGCGTCTGGTTCAAGGGCGAGCGCATCGACGGCCTCACGCCCGATCGTGTCGCGGTGGCGGGCATCAGTCGCACGTACCAAAACATCCGGCTTTTCCGCAACATCACGGCGATCGAGAATTTGCTCGTCGGCATGCACCTGCATCTACGGTCCACCTGGTGGGGCGCGATCCTCAACACCCGGTCCACCCGCGCGGACGAGCGGCAGGCGAACGAGGAAGCCCTGCGGCTGCTGAACTTCGTCGGGTTGCGCGGCCGTGGCGACATTCTCGCGCGCAACCTGGCCTATTGCGAGCAGCGCCGGCTGGAGATCGGGCGGGCACTGGCAACGAAGCCGCAGTTGCTGCTGTTGGACGAACCGACAGCGGGCATGAACCCGCACGAGACAACCGACATGATGGCCTTCATCCAGGCGGTGCGCTCGCGCTTTGGGATCACCATCCTGCTGATCGAGCATCAGATGCGGGTTGTCATGTCGATGTCGGATCGTGTCACCGTGCTTGATCACGGCGTCAAGATTGCCGAAGGCCGGCCAGCCGAGGTGCAGGGGGACCCGGCGGTGATCGAGGCTTACCTGGGGGCAAAATCCGTCCGTCACGCTGAAGGAATGGGACATCCGGCCAACGCCACGGGTCAGGCCATGTCCAATGCCGCGGCAAATGCCACCCACGGCGCCTGAGAGCAGCCTGCGCATGCCACTGCTGGAAGTGGATGATATCCATGTGTTCTATGACAAGATCCAGGGCCTGAAGGGCGTGTCCCTGGTTGTGGAAACCAGTTGCATCGTCACCCTGGTCGGCGGCAACGGCGCGGGCAAATCCACGACGCTGCGGGCGATCAGCGGGTTGCTGCATCCCCGGCAGGGCGAGATCCGCTACGACGGCAGGAAGCTGACGGGCCTTGGGGCGCACGACATCGCCGCCATGCGGCTGGTTCACGTCCCCGAGGGACGGCGGATTTTCGGCCGCCTTACGGTGGAAGAAAATCTCGGCATGGGCGCCTTCACTCGTCGCGACCGCCGAGCGGTGGCGGAGGACAAGGAGCGTATGCTGGTGTTGTTCCCCCGGTTGCGGGACCGCATCCGCCAGGTAGCCGGCACGCTGTCCGGCGGCGAGCAGCAGATGGTCGCCACGGCCCGCGCCTTGATGGCGCGTCCAAGGCTGCTGCTGATGGACGAGCCAAGCATGGGACTGGCGCCGATGGTCGTGGAGCAAGTCTTCGAGACAATCCGCGCGATCAACCAGCAAGGCGTGACAATCCTGCTGGTCGAGCAGAACGCGGCAATGGCGCTCAGCATCTCTGACCATGGCTATGTGCTGGAGAGCGGCCGGATCGTGCTCAGCGGCCCGGCGCGGGATCTGATGGACGACGAGCGGGTCCGCAAAGCCTATCTCGGTTAAGCAGGGCCTGCCATGCAGCGCTCATGCCGAAAGCGGAGTTCAGCCCTGCGCATTCCTTGTGCGAACGCCCTGAAACCGGCCAGAGCCAAACTGGGCCAGATTGATGGGGCCTTGGTGATGATGGGTCAAACTGCCCAGGGTCACCTCACCCCGCATCTCCCCGTCGGCCACGGACCCATCCAGCCGGTAGGCGACCATGGTGCCTTCAAACCACGCCGTGAAGACGAGGTGAATGCCCGTGCCGTCCACGCTGCCCGTCACCGGCCCCTCGAACTGCTGCGAATGGTGTTCGCCGGTGATGGCGCCGTCCTGCTGCCGCAACTGTATTGCATGCGTCCGTTCGCCCAGCAGAAATGAAACGCGCACATCCCACGTTCCGGACACATCGACAAATGGAGTGGAGGGGGCAAGCGTCGCTCCAACGACCGGCGCGGCCAGCGCCGTCACAAGGCCCCTGCCGACCTGCTCGGCTTCCCCCGGCTGCAGCCCGAAGGGGTCTATGGCTATCGAACTCTCCGTTACGGACGTGTCATCCAGCATGATCCGCGGCTCGTTGTCGAGCAGCCGCAGGCGGAGCGTCTCGCCGTCAACCGGCACCTTCGTTCTATCCCACGCGACCTGCAATCGCGGCACGCGCACCACGCCATGCGGCGGGATGACCTGGGTGGTCACGCCGGGCAGCGCCAGCCGGTCAGCGATCCTGGCCAAGTCTTCGTTCCAGCGGCGAAGCTCCGCCGCCGGGTCACGCTGCTCGAACCAGACCTCCAGCGCGGCGAGCAGGCCGATCACGTCTTCCTTTGAGACTTTCATGCCGCGCGCGAAGGCCTGGTGCGGCGAGGCGTTGCGCCAGGCGGCCTGGATCAGGTCCTTCCGGCCGAGCAGCAGCCCGCTGGTTTGCGGGCCGCGCAGGAACTTGCCGCCACTGTGGATCACCATGTCGGCGCCGCGCGCCAAGTAGGGACTGGGGCGCTCGATGTGTTCCGAAGCCGCGTCCACCAGCACGGGTATGCCGCGTGGCCGGGCGCGTGACACAATATCCTCCAACCTCACTTGCGACGCCGCTTCGTGCGTGCCGAGCACCGCGACCATCGCGACGGATGGGGACAGGGCGGCATCAAGGTCGGCGATGGTTTCGATCTCAATGATATGCGTGCCCACCATGCGGATCGCCTGGTCATAGGCGAAACGGTGGTTCTTCGGCATGATCACGCGGTTGGCCCAGCCGTCGGTGAACGGCAGCCTCAGCATCTTCACGGGATCGTTGCCGGCGACGCAGGCGGCCGTGGCCAACGTCAGCGCGGCGGCGCTGCCGCACGTCACGATGCCCCAGGGCGCGCCGGTCAGCTCCGCTATGCGGCGGCTGGCGCCCTCCATCAGTTCATCCAGGCTGACGAACTGGCGGGACGCCTGGGCAATCGCGGCGCGCACCTCGGGCAGCATCAGGCTGCCACTGTGGGCGGTGCGAACAGAGGCGCAGTTGATGAACGGGCGAACGCCAAGCGCCAGGTATGGATTGACATTCCGTGCGGCGGGCGAGGCATCCGTCTGGGTGTCATTCATGATGAGTGCTTCCTCAAGCCCGGCATCCAGCAGGCGCCAGGATCATGCAGCCGATGTGCCCGGCGCGTTGCGCAGCCCTGCGGGTCAGGCGGCGTCCTGCGGGGCGGCGCCAATGTATTTGTACTGATGCACGATGTCATCCGGGGGAAAATTCGCGTCGTGCTGCACCTGGAATATGCTGACGACACGGCTGGTCAGGTCGCCGTTCGAGTCGAAGGAAACCAAGCCCTGAAGCGTGTCCAGCTTGGTCGCCTGGATCGCATCGCGGACGGCGGCGCGCGTCACCGTCTTGCCGCCTTGCGCCACCCGGTCGATGGCGTCCAGCACGATCAGCGCGGCGTCATAAGCCGTGATGGAATAATCTGACGGCTGGCGTCCCGTCTTGGCGACGAAACGCTGCACGAAAGGCACCAGTTTCGCGTCGTCCATCATGTGCGGCGAGGCAACGGTCGCGTACCAGTTGTTCGAGGCCGGGAAGCCCGCCCCTTGCAGGATCGACGGCCCGTACATTCCGTCGCCGCCAGCCTTCAAGACGTTCGGTATGATGTCATACGATTGCTTGACAAGCTTCACGCCGGCCTGTGCGTCGCCTCCGTAATAAAGCAGGTCGGGGTTGAGCGCCTTGATCTTGGTCAGCGACGCCGAGTAGTCGGGCGCTTTCGGATCAAGCCGGTCATGGCCAAGCACGGCGATGCCTTTCCTTTTCGCCTGCGCCTCGAACGCCGACGCCAGGCCGACGCCGTAAGCGCCGCTGTCGTCCAGCCCGTACATCGTCTTCACCTTGACGACGTCGGCGAAGTAATTCGCCAGGCATGGTCCTTGATAGGCATCCGTGGTGACCGTGCGGAAATAGATCGCCTTGCCCGCCGGCCGGTACAGCCCGGCGAATTTGGGATCGGTGATATCGGGATTTGTCGAGGTCGGCGTGATCGTCGCGAGGCCGCCCTGGCTGAAGATCGCCGCCATTGCCTTTCCCGGCGTGCTGCTCATTGGCCCGAGCGCGGCGACGCAGTTGGCGTCGGCCACCATCTTGCGCGCGTTGGTCGCGCCCTGGGCCGGATCGTATTGCCCAGCGGTCGCCGTGCCGTCGTCCAGCATGAGCACGTCGACATGGATCTTGTCCGGGCCGGATTTGGCGTTGGCCTCATCGATTGCCAGCAGGAAGCCGCCTTTGATCAGGTTGGCGGTTTCCGCATCCGCGCCTGTCAGCGATAGGTCAATGCCCACTGTAACCGACTGGCCGGCGGCGCGTGTCGCGGCAGAGGGCGTCAGGCCGATCAGGGCGGACCCGGCCAGGAGACGCAACGTTGAACGACGACCTGTCATGAGCATGGCTTGTCTTTCCAATCGCAGGTGGAAGCCAATAAGCTAGGCAAGGAGACGGCTTGTTCATCTGTCGCCACCTCTGACTGCGATAGCATTCAAAATTGGCGCCACTGTCGCCAGATACCCTGGCGCTCTGTCAGACGACTTGCAGCTCGCCCAGATAAGCCTCACGGATTGCCGGATTGCGGCGCAACTCGCTGGCCGATCCGGAGAGAACCACCTGTCCAGTCTGCAACACATAGGCAAGGTGCGCGATCGACAGCGCCATGTTGGCGTTCTGCTCGACCATGAAGATCGTCGTTCCCTGGCGGTTGATCTCCTGGATGATCTCGAAAACCTGCTCGACAAAAAGCGGCGACAGGCCCATCGAGGGCTCGTCCATGCAAATCAGCCGGGGACGAGCCATCAGCGCTCGGCCGATTGCCACCATCTGCTGCTCGCCGCCGGACAGAGTGCCTGAAACCTGGTCCCTGCGCTCCTTCACGCGGGGGAACAGGCCATAGACCCGCTCCAGGTCCTCGTCGAACTCTGGGCCACGCTTGCGGATGTAGGCGCCCATTTCCAGGTTCTCGTACACCGTCATGCGCGGGAACAAACGCCGTGCCTCCAGCACCGGCGCAATGCCGCGCCTGACCCGATCCGCCGTGGACAGCTTCTCGATCGGCACGCCGTCGAAGATCACGGACCCTGTTGTCGGGCGGACGATCCCCATGATGGTTTTCATCGTGGTTGATTTGCCGCAGGCGTTGCCCCCGAGCAGGGACACGATCTCTCCAGCGGCGATGGCGTAGTTGACGTCCTTCAGCACATGCAGGTCGCCATAGTGGGTGTTGACGTGCTCGAACCGCAGCAAGGGGCGCTCAGGCATCGACCGTGCTTTGCGCCAGCGTGCCGCGGCCGAGATAGGCCCGCAGGACATCCTCGTTCCTGCGCACCTCGTCAGGGGTTCCTTCCGCGATCTTCTCGCCGTGATCAAGCACGACAACCTTGTCCGCGAGGCGCGTGACAACGTCCAGCTTGTGCTCGATCAGCAGGATGGTAAGGCCGAGCGCATGCAGGCTCTTGATCTGTTCGGCAAGTTCCAGCGTCTCGGCCGGGTTCATCCCCGCGGTCGGCTCGTCCAGCAGCAGTATCCTGGGACGCGAGGCGAGGGCGCGGGCGATCTCCAC
>CAXTXZ010000002.1:0-6438 GCA_964248015.1 uncultured Rhodopila sp.
CCCCCCCCGGGCCCCCCCCGGCTACCCCGGCCGGGGGCGTTGGGGCCCCCCGCCCGCCCCCCGCCGGGCCCCCACGGTCACAGGCGTCGTGTCCTGCCGCCCGTCGCCAGGTTTTCGCGGGGCCGCCGGGGCGTCAGCCGAGGGACGGGTTCGCCAAGCAGGCTTAACCAACGCATCTTGATGCGGGCATCAGGAATGCCTGGGGTGGTCCGCGGGCCACAATGCGCTAAGCTCCGGCAACGACAGGTGGAGGAAGGCATGCAAGGCGTTGTGTTCACCGGCGAACGGGGCCTGGAGCTGATGGACTTCCCGGACCCCACGCCGGGCCAGGGCGAAGTCGTGGTGGAGATGAAGGCGTCCGGCATGTGCGGGTCCGACCTGCACCAGTACCGCCGGCCAAAGGCCCAGGAGCGTAACGCGACGGGATTGCCGCCCAATCCCAATCCGACCATCGCGGGCCATGAACCCTGTGGCGTTGTCGCGGCCGTCGGTCCGGGCGTCTTGCCCTCCGAGGCGAAAATCGGCCAACGCGTCATGGTGCATCACTACCAGGGCTGCACCCAATGCGGCCACTGCCGCTCCGGCTGGCAGCAGCTTTGCCAGGAGGCGCCGGTGAAGGTTTACGGCAGCAACGCCCATGGCGGACACGCGAAGTACCTGCTGGTGCCCGCCAACACGCTGGTGCCGCTGGCGGACGCCCTGTCGTTCTCGGCCGGCGCGGCGATCTCCTGCGGGTCAGGCACGGCGTATGGCGCGTTGCGGCGCATGAACACCTCGGGACGCGACACCATCGCGATTTTCGGCCAGGGGCCGGTCGGGCTTGCCGGAACGCAGTTCGCCAAGGCGATGGGCGCGCGGGTGATCGCCCTGGACGTCAATCCGCAACGGTTGGAGCGAGCGAAGGAATTCGGCGCCGACGCGGTGGTCAATCCCGGGTCAAACGACCCGGTGGAGGCCATAAAGGAACTGACCCACGGCCGTTACGCCGACCTGACGCTGGACACCTCGTCCAATGCGGAGGCGCGCCTGAACGCGATACGCAGCACAAAGGTGTGGGGCACGATGTGCTTCGTGGGCGAGGGCGGCGACGTGAAGATCAACGTCAGCCCGGATATCCTGCGCCGGCAACTGACGCTTATCGGCTCCTGGACGTTCTCCAACATCATCCAGGCGGAATGCGCCGACTTCTGCGTCGAGCGCGACATCGATGTCGATGCGCTGTTCACCCATCGCTGGACCCTGGACAAGGCGGCGGAAGCCTACTCGCTGTTCGATCGGCAATCCGACGGCAAGGGCGTGTTCCTGCTCTGATGCACGCCCCGGCGTCCTGGCTTTACCGCATGCTGGGGGAGCGCGGGCTGATCGTGGGCACGTCCGGCAACGTCAGCGCCCGTGTTCCGGACGGGATGCTGGTGACGCCCTCTGGCGGCGCCCCCGACAAGGCGGCGGAACTGGTGGCTGTCTCGTTGGACGGCGTGCCGCTGGATCGTGGCGGCACGCCGTCGAGCGAGTGGGCGATGCACGCGGCGGTCTACCGGGCCTGTCCCGAGGCCGCCTTCGTCGCGCACACCCATGCCGATGCCTGCACCGCGCTGGCCTGCCTCCGCCAGGGGCTGCCGGCGTTCCATTACATGGTGGCGGAGTTTGGCGGCGACGTCCGCTGCGCGCCCTACGCGACGTTTGGCTCCCTGGCGTTGGCGAGGAACGCAGCGGAGGCGATCCAGGGGCGGAGCGCCTGCCTGCTGGCGAACCACGGGATGATCGTGTGCGCCCCAACGGCGGCATCGGCGTTGTCCCGGGCCGTGCTGCTGGAAACGCTGTGCCGGCAGTACCTGCTGGCGCTTGCGGCGGGAAAGCCTTGCCTGCTGACCGAGCAGGACATGCGCGATGCGCGGGAACGGTTCAAGACATACGGACAGATCGGCCGGGCTGACGCAGCGCACGGGCAAGACAGCGGCGACCCGTCATAAACGCCGCGTGCCCTCGACGTGTTGGCGGCGCGCCTACTTCATGCCGGTTATCGACTGCGCCATCGCGCGCGGGTCGCGCCCTGGCCAGCGGCCGGCATCGACCTGCGTGATGAACTCGCCGACCAGCCGGTTGAACTGGTCCGGATCTTCCAGATTGATCGTGTGGCCGCAATTCGGCATGACGGACAAGGCGGCGGTTGGGATGGCCTGCTTCATCAGCAGGGCCGGTTGCAGGCAGGGCCAGTCCTCGTCCCCGGTCAGGATCAGCGTGGGAACCCGCAGGCCCTTCATCGGCTCGACCAGGTCGTACAAGGACGGCCGTTCCCGCTGCACGCCCAGTTGCGTGTTGCGCGCGCCGACCGCCGAGTGCTCCGCCAGTTGGCGCTTGAACTCGTCAAAGCCGCGCGGGTCCTTGTTCTCGAACTGCACGCGGGTTGGGCCGTAGGCGTATTTGGCGGCGAAGGCTTCGATCCCCTGCTCGTCCAGGAAGGCCGCGACGGCATCGACCTCGGCGCGGAACTTGTCCCGCTGGCCCTTCTCGGCGCCGTAGCCGCAGCCGGCGACGACCAGCGACAAGGCGCGTTCCGCGTGGCGGAAGCCGAAATGCAAGGTGGCGAAGCCGCCCATCGACAGGCCGACAACATGCGCCTTGCCGATCTGAAGGTGATCAAGCACGGCAAGGATGTCATCCGCCGCGCGCGCTTGCGAGTATCGCGCCGGGTCCGGCGGGACATCCGAGGGCGGATAGCCCCGCGCCGCGAACGTGATGGCCCGGTACCGCTGGCCGAAATGGCGCATCTGGGCTTCCCAGGCGCGGTGGTCGCCGGCGAACTCGTGGACGAAAATCACCGGTGTTCCGGAGCCTGCTTCCTCGTAATGAAGGCGAACGCCGTCGTCTGTTGTCGCGAATGGCATGGATTGTCCCCGTGAGCGGTGTCGCTAAGCTATCCTAAGGCCTTGGCTGGCGGAGGACTGGTCCCGCGCCGCCACGCTGGCGTACCGTTTCGCCAGTGCCGCGCAGATCATCAACTGGATCTGGTGGAACAGCATCAACGGCAGGACGATCAGCCCGACGGACCGACCGGCCAGCAGGACGGTCGCCATGGGCAGGCCGCTCGCAAGGCTTTTCTTTGAGCCGCAAAAAACGATTGTCACCTCATCGGCGCGCGAGAAGTTCAACAGCCGGCTTCCATAAGTGGTGATGAGCAGGACAGCGGCCAGAAGCGCGACATCGACCCCCAGCAAGCGCCCGAGATCCCCCAGGCCGAGCTGGCGCCAGATGCCCTGGGTCACGCCCTCGCTGAAGGCAGTGTAGACAACAAGCAGGATCGAGCCCCTGTCCACAAGCGACAGCAGCGCCCTGTTGCGTTGCGCCCACTCCGCCGTCAGCGGCCTGGAAAGCTGCCCCGCGGCGAACGGCAGCAGCAACTGGACAACGATGTCGCCAGCGCCGTGGATGGAAACGTTGCCTTGCGCCCCGAGCAACAGCCCGGCCAGCAAGGGCGTCAGGCCCATGCCGAGCAGGTTGGACGCGGTCGCGGCGCACAGGGCGGCCGGCACGTTGCCGCGTGCGATCGAGGTGAACGCGATCGACGACTGAACGGTGGAAGGCAGCACCGAAAGCAAGATGATGCCCGTCCAGAGCGGCGGGATCAAAAGGCCGGGGAAAAGCGCCTTCGCCGCAAGCGCGAGAACCGGGAACAGGACAAAGGTTGATGCCAGGACGACGACATGCAGCCGCCAGTGCCGTGCCCCCGCCAAGGCGGCCTTCGGCGCCAGCCTTGCCCCGTGCAGGAAAAACAGCAGGGCGATGGCGGCGGTCGTCACCCAGCCAGCGACAACCGCCCCCCTGTCATGCGCCGGCAGCACAGAGGCAAGGCAAACCATGGCCACGATGGCGGCGATGTAAGGATCGATCGGTAGCCGGGACAGCAGCGTCTTGGTGGGCATCGCCGGATCCTTTGGTTGCGCGCGGCCGTCAGGCTATGCCCGCGCCTGAGGATTGAGAACCGCCCTGGCCAAAGGTTTTGCCACGGCGGGCCGGGCTTGAGGAGCCACGCTCGGTTTTGTGTTCCTGGATCTCGCTCCGCTTGGCGCTTTCAATCCGTCAGGCGCGTCGGCGCAGCGCCGCGGCCAGCGTGTTCTCCAGCAGGCAGGCGACCGTCATCGGGCCGACGCCACCCGGCACGGGCGTGATCGCGCCTGCGACCGCGGCGCAAGCCTCGAACGCCACGTCGCCAACCAGGCGGCCGTCAGGCAGGCGGTTGATGCCGACATCGACAACGGTGGCGTGGGGCTTGATCCAGTCGCCGAGAACCATCTCGGGTTTGCCGATGGCGGCCACCACGATGTCCGCGCGCCGGCACTCGGCTGGCAGGTCGCGAGTCCGCGAATGCGCGATTGTCACCGTGGCATCCACCGCCAGCAGCAAGGACGCCATGGGCCGTCCGACGATCGACGACCGGCCCAGCACCAAGGCGCGCGCGCCGGACAGCGGTATGTCATTGGACCGCAGCAGTTTCATGACGCCAAGCGGCGTGCAGGGCGCCAAGGATGGCCGCCCGTCCGCAAGATGCCCGACGTTCACCGGATGGAAGCCATCGACATCCTTGGCCGGATCGATGGCCTCCAGCACTGCCTGCTGGTCGAAGCCCTGGGAGCCGCCTCCCTTGGGCAGCGGCAATTGCACCAGGATGCCGTCGATCGCCGGATCGTCGTTCAGCGCCTGGATGCTGCCCAGAAGCTCGGCCTGCGACGTTGCCGCCGGCAAGCGGATCGTGCGGGCGCCAATCCCGGCCTCGCGCGCGGCACGGTCTTTCGTGCGGACATAGACGCTGCTGGCCGGGTCTTCGCCAACCAGGACAACCGCCAGTCCGGGGGTGAAGCCGGCGGCGGCGACACGCGCCGCGACCTCGGACCGCAGCCTAGCCGCCGCCGCTTTGCCATCCAGCAAACGGGCGGTCACAGCGCTTCCGGCAGGTGGGCCGCTCCGATGCGCGGCCACGAACCGCCTGAGACGTCGTGGCCATGCCTCGCAAGCCGGCGCGGTTCGGGCGGACGCTTCACCATTCCGCTGGCGCCGCGGGCGCCGAATGCCCCTGGGCCATCAAAGCAGTGGCCGCAACGTGCCGAGAATGAGGGACTCTTCCAGGCTTCCAAGCAGCATGCGGGCGGCTTGCAGCAGCAGCAGCAGGATGATCGGGCTGATGTCGATGCTGCCAAGGCTGGGCAGCAGGTTGCGGATCGGCCGCAGCGCCGGTTCGGTCACCCGATGCAGGAAATCGCCGATCGACCAGACCACGCGGTTGCGCGTGTCCAGGATGCCGAAAGACGCGAGCGTGCTGAATATCGCGGCCAGGATGACGGCCCAGATATACAGGTTCAGCAGCTCATCCAGGAGCCAGAACAGCGTCCTGATCATTAGGCGGTCACTCCAGACTTGGGCGCGCGGACCCTAGCGATGCCGCTGCCGGTCTGCAACATCGCTCGCGAACGGCTCCTGGCGCGAGAGGCGGATCATACCCCGCTCCCGGAAGACGCACTACGATCCTTGGATGGCTGGCGCATGTCCGCCAAGGGGATCAGCCTGCCGATGAGCCGCCAGGCCCGAACCTCGGCCTGCCTTGTCCGGCAACCGGCCGGCGAAAGCGACCGGATTCCACCCTCGGCGGCGCCGTCCGCCAAGCTGTCGCTGGCTTGCGCCCGCAACCCATGTAAAAGCCAACGCCATGAGTTGGTCCGGACCCACTGAGGGCGGCTCGGGACGCCGAGGCTACCACCATGGCAACCTGCGCGAGGCCCTGATCGATGCCGCGCTGGAGTTGATCAGCGTCAAGGGTCCCGCTGGCTTCACCATCGCCGAGGCCGCCAGGGTGGCCGGCGTCAGTCCCGCCGCGCCGTATCGCCATTTCCGTGATGCCGACGCGTTGCTGGCCGAAGTCGCGCTGCGCGGTTTCGACCGGCTGACGGACCGGCTGGCCAAGGCGTGGAACCAGGGCCGGCCGGACGTGGTGAAGGCTTTCGAGGAGCTGGGCCGAGGCTATCTGGCATTCGCGCGCGATGAGCCGGCGTTCTACGCGGCGATGTTCGATTCGCGCATCGCGACCGAGGCGCATCCGGGATTGCAGGCAGCCAGCGACAGGGCGTTCGCCGTGCTGCGCGACGCCGCCGACCAGGTCGCGGCAACGGCGCCGAAAGGGCGTCGCCCGCCCTCCCTGATGATGGCGTTGCATCTCTGGGCCATGGCGCACGGCGTCGCCAGCCTGTTCGTGCGCGATGCGCCGTCACGCCGCAGGCTGCCGATGGCGGCGGAAGACCTGCTGGAGGCGGGCGTGCTGCTCTACCTGCAAAGCCTTGGGTTGGCGGGTGGCGATCCGCCCTGACGCCGGCCGACGCACGCGTTGGCCGGCATGCGCCGGGTCGGCGGGCGGCGGCGCGCGAAGCATGACCCTGATGCCGATTGGCGCAT
>CAXTXZ010000002.1:6448-12271 GCA_964248015.1 uncultured Rhodopila sp.
AGCGGAAGCTTGGTGCCCGCCACTTGCCGTTCCGCCAGCACCTCACGCCGGAAGCGGAACAGCTTGGCGGGCCGCCCGCCGGTTTCGCTGGTGACGTCGCCGGTTTCCTCGACCAGATCCTGCTGATCGATCAGCCGCCGGAAGTTCTGCTTGTGCAGCAGGCGCCCCGCCAGCGCCTCCACCGTTCGCTGAAGTTGCAGCAGCGTGAAGGCGGGCGGCATCAGTTCGAACACCACCGGCCGGTATTTGATCTTCGCGCGGAGCCTGGCCACGCCGGTCGCCAGGATCCGGCGGTGGTCATGCCGCATCGGCTCCCCCAGCATCGCCGCCGGCGCCTCGGGCATCCGTTCAATGTCTGCCCAGCCTTCCGGAACCAACCCTGCCTCCCACAGAAGCTCGTAACGCTGCAGCACCAGCTCCTCGTTCCAACGCTGCCCGTTCAGGCCGAACGTGATGGCGATGCGCCGTTGCCGCTCACGCAGCAGCGCCGGGTCGCCGGCTTTGCCGGCCCATTCGTGGAGGGCAGGGGCCAGCGCTGGCACGACGGCGGATGCTTGGGCGCCACGGCAATCCTCCCAGGGAAAGAAGCGGTACCAGGGTTGCCATTCGGCATCCCAGCCCTGATGCGCGGGCGCTTCGCGGGTCAGGCCCAGGTAGCTCACCGACACGACGCGGTCGCGCATGCCTTTCTTGCGGTCCTGATCGGCGAACGTGTAAAGCTGCTCGACATAGCCAAGCGGATGATGGGTCTGCGTCTCCACCCAGGATCGCAATCCGGTCTGCAGCGAGCGATGCCCTGGCTCGAACGGGCCCGACGGCAGCGCACGGCCATGCTCGATCGTCAGCACGCGCGGCTGGCCATCCGTCACCGCGACAATGACCGCGATCAGCTCGGCGGCGACGGCGACGTCATCGTTTCCCTGGCGTTGCTCCAGCGAGCGTTGATCCATGCCGCTGTTGTCGCACAAGGGCGGGCCGGTCGCCACCGCCGCCTGGCCTGATCAGCCGGGGAAACGGCGGGCGCCTGTGGCCGCGGCCTGCATCGCCGCGCCCACGCCCAACATCATGGCCCCGGTTGCCATGGCGGCAATGGCGCTCCCTATCATGACGCCCGCGAACAGGGAAGGGACGCCAGGGCGAGGCGTTGGGCTGCTGCCCGAGGATTTTTGCCGCATGGTAACACCTTCTTCATCGCCAGATTCCGGCATGGGATCGCACAGCACGACACCCCATCGCATGGACATACCCTGCGACACGGGCAAATATCCACGACTGAAACAGCCGAAAGGAAACTTCGATGGAAGCCTTGCTGCCGCTGGCTGATAAACTCGCTGTGCGCCTCAAGGAGCGCGGCGAAACGATTGGCATCGCCGAGTCCTCCACCGGCGGCCTGATCTCCGCCGCGCTGTTGTCGGTCCCCGGCGCGTCGGCCTATTTCCGCGGTGGCGGGGTGATCTACACCGCCCACGCCCGCAAGGCTTTCCTGGAAATACCCAACCCCCTGCCGTCGCCGATCGAGCGCGCCTCAACCGAGCCGTATGCGCTGCTGCTGGCCGACACCGTGCGGAAACGCCTCGACTCAACCTGGGGACTGGGCGAAACCGGCGCCACCGGCCCGGCCGGCAACCGCTATGGCGACAAATCCGGCCACACCTGCATCGCGGTCACCGGGCCCGGATTTTCACGCGCCATAACCCTGGAAACCGGCGTCGATGACCGGATCGCCAACATGCGCGCCTTCGGCGTGCGCGCGCTGGAACTGCTGGCGGAGGCGCTGGCCTGACACGCCGTTCGTCCTTGCTTATTCCTCCCGCCGCCTTACGTTAGGCGGGCGGGGCTGCCCGGTGCGACAGGTAACTCATCCCCGGGGCCAGTAAGCATCTCCCTAGGGAGCTGGCGCTGCCGGGATCTTGGTCTCGGTATCTGGCACCCACCTGCACACGCAGGCTCTGGGAGGATGATACGCCAACGGCCAGGGCGGCTCCGCGCATCATCACTGGAACACGATGAACGACATCGAAGCCGCGAAGCAGGCGGCACGGGATGCCGCGCGCATCCGCCGCCGGGGACTTGACGCGGCAGGGTGCGGCCTCGCGCTGGCGGGGCATGCGCTGCGAGACCTCGTGCTGGCTGACAGGGCGGTGGTCGCCGGCTACTGGCCAATGGGCGACGAGATCGACATACGCCCGCTGCTGCATTCCCTGCACGAGCGGGGCCATCCGGTGACGCTGCCGGTGACGCCCGCGCGCGGCCACCCGCTGAGCTTTCGCCTCTGGCAACCTGACGAGGCCTTGGTCCCGGAGCGTTTCGGCACGATGCGCCCCACCGGCGAACGCCTGGCGCCGAGCGTGTTTTTCATCCCGCTGCTGGCCTTTGACCGCAGGGGCGGGCGCCTGGGATACGGCGGCGGCTTTTATGACCGGACGCTGGCGCAAGCTGCCGGAGCGCGCATCGGCTGCGCTTTCGCGGCGCAGCAGGTGGACGCGGTGCCCCTAGGCCCTTACGACATCCGGCTTGATGCGGTGGCGACGGAGCATGGCATCATCCGGTGTGGAGGCTGAATGCGAATACTGTTCCTGGGCGATGTCCTTGGCCGCGAGGGCCGGGAAGCGGTGGCCAGCAGGCTGCCCGAACTGCGCGAGGCGTTGCGGATCGACCTGGCGGTGGTGAACGCCGAAAACGCCTCGCACGGCTTCGGCCTCGCTCCCGACATGGCCAGGAGCCTGTTCGCCGCCGGCGCCGATGTCATCACGCTGGGCAACCATGCCTGGGACCGCAAGGAGATCATTCCGTTCATCGCGGAAAACCCCCGGCTGATCCGGCCGCTGAACTACCCGCCCGGAACGCCGGGCAGCGGCTCGGTGCTTGTGACGCTGCGCGACGGCCGCAAGGCCCTGGTGCTGCAGGCCATGGGGCGGCTGTTCATGGACCCGCTGGACTGCCCGTTCCGCGGCTCCGCCGAAGTGCTGTCGAAATACCGCCTTGGCGCCTCGGTGCAGGCGATTGTCGCCGACCTCCACGCCGAGGCAAGCAGCGAGAAGATGGCCTACGGGCATGTCTTCGACGGGCAGATGTCGCTGGTGATCGGCACCCACACCCACTGCCCAACCGCTGATGCGCAGATCCTGCCCGGCGGAACGGCCTTCCAATCCGACGCCGGCATGTGCGGCGACTATGACAGCGTCATCGGCATGAACAAGGACGGCGCCACCTTGCGCTTCTGGCGCAAGATGCCGGGCGAGAAACTCGGGCCGGCCATCGGCCCGGTCACCGTCTGCGGCGTGTTCGTTGAAACCGACGATGTGACCGGCTTGGCTCGCCGCATAGAACCGCTGCGCACCGGCGGCCGCCTGGCGCAGGCCATGCCGGCCGCTTGATGCCGGGACAAGGCCTGCGGGATCAGCATCAGCCGCGAGTTCCACGTCGCGCCGGCTGCATGTATGGTGCGGATGACATTCCACCGGGTTGCAGACCAAGCCATGGCAGGCCATTCGCAGTTCAAGAACATCATGCACCGAAAGGGCGCGCAGGACGCGCGCCGCGCCCGCCAGTTCGCGCGCCTGATCCGCGAGATCACCGTCTCCGCCCGCCATGGCTTGCCTGATCCGGCCTCCAACCCGCGACTCCGCGCCGCGGTCACGGCGGCGCGCCAGGCCAACATGCCAAAGGACACGGTTGACCGCGCGATCAAGAAGGCGGCAGGCGCAGGCGGCGGCGACGAGTATGTGGAAGTCCGCTACGAGGGCTATGGTCCCGCCGGCGTGGCGGTGATCATTGAAGCCCTGACCGACAACCGCAACCGCACCGCCTCCGATGTCCGATCGGCGTTCTCCAAGCACGGCGGCGCGTTGGGAGAGACGAACTCCGTCAGTTTCCTGTTCAACCGCCTGGGCGTGATCCGTTATCCGTTGGCCGCGGCGACGGACGACGACATCCTGGAAGCCGCCATCGAAGCCGGCGCGGACAACGCGGAGCGTGACGCCGAGTCGCACGAGATCACCTGCGCGGTTGAGGATTTCTTCGCCGTGCGCGACGCCCTGGAACTCCGCTTCGGCGCGCCCGAGAGCGCCAAGCTGGACTGGCGTCCGACCACGCAGGTGACGCTGGACCAGGAGCGGGCGGCCAGCCTGCTGAAGCTGCTCGATGCGCTGGACGAAAATGACGACGTGCAGAATGTCTACGCCAACTTCGACATCCCGGACGGCGTGATGCAGGCGTTGTCCGGCTGAACCAGGCAAGCGCGATGCGCCTAGCGCGATGCGCCTCTGGGCGTGCTTGCACGGAACATAGCCAAGAGCCGCTTGGGACGGACCCGCTGAAGCAGGGAACATTTGGCATACGTATGTAAGCAGTGTAGGGACTCCGAACGTCGCGCTGGTTTTCAAGTGCCCGCTCAACCGGCCGCCAAGCTGCCATGGGAGGCGATCCGTGCAATGATCAGGCTGTTGGGCATCGATCCGGGTTTGCGCTTCACCGGATGGGGGCTGATTGATGTGGCCGGCAACCGGCTATGCCATGTGGCCGATGGCGTGATAGCAACGGACAGCACCGACACCGTTCCGGCGCGGCTGAAGGTTCTGCATGACGCGCTGATGGTGTTGTTGGAGCTGCATCAGCCGGCTGAGACCGCGGTCGAGGAAACCTATGTCAACCGCAACGGCGCGGCGACCCTGAAGCTGGGCTACGCCCGCGGCGTGGCGCTTCTGGCGCCGGCCCTGGCAGGCGTTCCGGTGACTGAATACGCCGCCAAGACCGTCAAGATGGCGGTTGTCGGCACGGGCGGCGCCGAGAAGGAGCAAGTCGCCATCATGGTGCGCCGCCTGCTGCCCGGCGCCGCCTTGCGTCGCAACGACGCGGCCGACGCATTGGCGGTGGCGATCTGCCACGCGCACCACCGGTCCTCCCGGCTGGCCTGGGCTGTCGCGGCGCGCGCTTGAATCGGGTCACCCGAAACGGGAGGCGGCATACACACGAATTTGAAGATCAGGACTGCTCAAGTCCCACCGCTATTTCCTCGGCCCGTTTCGCCATGCGGTTAAGCTTGCGGCCAAGCCTGGGGTCCGATTGGGAAGCAGGCATGGTTTCAAGCTTGCCGCGAAGCTCGAAGATGTCGTCGGCCATCATCAAGGCAGCCATCACCAGCATCCGTGCCTCCCCGCTTGGCCCGGCGGCGGCGCGCACGCTGTCGATTCGGCGGCTGAGTTCGGTGCCCATGGCCTCCAGGTGCCTTTCCTCGCCGTCCTTGCAACCGATCGTGTAGGCGTATCCGTTAATACGAAGCGTTACCTGCGCCATGGCGGCGTCCTTCCGCTGATCATTTCGGTTTTGTCTCGGCGTTGCCCAACGCTGCGCGCAGGCGGCCGATAAGATCATCGAGGCGTTCGGCGATCTCGTGGATTGAAAGGTCCGAATCCGGCTCCGCCACGGGCGGCGAGGGCGGCACCGCCGCCAGGGCAGCGATCCGCTCCAGCGCCGCTTCCAGCCGGTCTGCCGCCGCGTCCGGGTCCTCGGGCTCGTCCGCCATGTTCGCCTCTTTGATCTCCTCGTGCTGATGCCGCTTGAAATCGCTCCGGTCAACCGCTTGAACGTCAGGCATGGTTCTTCCCCCGGCGGTGATCGTGCATGGCCTGGCTGACGCGCGAGCGGCGCTGGCCCTCGGCGCGCCGGTCACGCTGCTGTCCGCTCCGGGCGCCGGGCTGTTCGCCGGGTGCCTGTGGTGGCGCGAAGTGGTGGCCGCGGCGCTGGCTTCCAGCGCCCCGCCGGGAACGATAGATGTGCGGGTTTGGGCCGCTGGGTGCGGGTTTGGATTGGGCGCCGTTCGCT
>CAXTXZ010000002.1:12281-16240 GCA_964248015.1 uncultured Rhodopila sp.
GGGCCAGCAGGCTGACGGCTACCGTGGTGCCGCTGAAGACCACTGAGCGCCCGGCCGTGGCCATGGCGCGGACCACGGCCTCGTCGTTGGCGCGGCCGTGGGGGGGCGCCGCGCGGCCGCGCGGGGCGCGGGGGGGTGCGCGGGGTGCCTGGGGGGGGGCTATGGGGGGGCCGCGGCGCTGGCTTCCAGCGCCACGCCTGGAACGGTCGATGTCCTGGATTGCGCCGATGCGTCCGGTTTGGCATTGGGCGCCTTGCGCTGCGGCATCAGCCGCCTGGTGCTTTGGCCGGATGCGCCAAACTGGGCCGCGGTGGCCGAGATCGCGCGGCGCCAGGACGGCTTTGTCTTGCAGCGTGCGCCGGAAGCGCTTGACCTGGCGAAAAGAAATGCCGTGCGGCAGTTGCCGGCATGGTTGCAGGGGGGCAGAGATAGCAAATGACAGCAAGGGTCGCCCGCGCTAGGACCGATCCACAGGCAATGAGGCTTATCCAAAGAACAGGGTGCGATGCACGTGACGCCAAAGGTTGCAATCCATGACGGCACTGGCCATGACGGCATCACCGGCCGCGATGCCTTCGAACGCCTCAAGGAACAAGACCTGGCAATGAGCAGGATCACCGACATCCGCCTCGGCAGGTCCTGAGACGATGGCTGCGGCGGGCGTCGGCGCCCCGGCGGAAGCTCCCGAGGGTTGCCGAGTTTACCTGATCACGCCTCCCTTGTTCGATCCCATGCCGTTCGCCGGCTTGCTGGCGGCGGCCCTGGATGCCGGTGACGTGGCGGCGGTCCAGCTTCGGCTGAAGGACGTGGATGACACCGCCTGGAAGCGCGCGACCGACGCGCTCCGGCCGGTTTGCCAGGCCCGAGGCGTTGCCTTCCTGCTGAACGACCGGGCTGACCTGGTGCGGGCGACAGGCAGCGACGGCGTGCATGTCGGCCAGGACGACATGCACGCCCGCGAGGCTCGGCGCCTGATCGGGCCGGACCTGACGCTGGGCGTGACGTGCAAGGGCAGCCGTGACCTAGCGATGCAGGCTGGCGAGGATGGCGCGGATTATGTCGCGTTCGGCGCCTTCCACCCATCCGCCACGAAACAGGTCACGGCACTGCTCGATCCCGAGATCCTGACGTGGTGGTCGGAGATGATGGAGCTGCCATGCTGCGCCATCGGCGGCATCACCCCTGGCAACTGCGCGCCGCTGGTGCGGGCAGGGGCGGATTTCCTGGCCGTGGTCGGATGCGTCTGGAGCCATCCCGACGGACCGGCAACGGGCGTGCGGGCGTTGAACGCAGCGATTCGGCAAGCCTCGTCGTAACGGCGCCGGGTGGGCCTCAGGCAAGCGGACGTTCGCGCGGAAGGCGCCGCAGCGACTCCAGAAGGGTCCGCACGTTTGGCACGTCCTCCAGCCGAGCAACGGTTTGGATGACGTGATTGATCTGGGCGGCGGTCAGCCGGGGCGATGCGTGCCGGCGGAACTTCGCCTCAACCTGCTCTGCCGTCATCGGGTTTTCCGGCGATCCCAGCGCGTGAACGCATCGGGCGGTTGCGAGGCGCCCGTTGGCGAGGCTTAGCTCAACCGTCGCCTCCGGGCCGGACAGGCTGGTGTCCAGCGCCACGTTGATCCGTTCCGCCGCGAACCGGACCAGGCCTGGCGCTTCGTACCGTTCAGGCTCGAACTGGCGCAACGACAGGTCCCCGTCATGCAGCACCGCGGCGGCGGCGTAATGCGCGGACAGCAGCGCCTGGAACTTCCCGGAATAGGTGGCGTAGCCGCCATGCATGTCGAACGCCCGCTGGCCCAGCCCGACGCGAACCCGAGCAATGTCGGCAACCGCGAACGTCCGGCGTTCCCGCAGGTCGAACAGCGCCGAGACCATCCCCTGGATCGCGGCGGCGGCCGGCCATGGCCGCAGTGCGATGTTCCCCAGTTCCCAGCGCGCGCCAAGATCGGCAACCACCCGATCCGGATAGCCATGACCGGCATAGGCGCTGAACAGCCCGCCATCGGGGCATGTCAGGAAGTCCGGGTTCGCGACAAACCCCTGCCGCGCCAGCAGGGCCGCCATCAGGCCGGAAAGCGCGCCCCGGCATTGGTGAAACTTCACCGTCGGCGTGCCCCAGGCCGCGAACGTCCCGCCCGCCTGGCTGCCGGCGAGGCCAAAGGCCCGCGCCATCGTCGCCGCGTCAAAGCGCAGCAGGCGTCCCACGGCGGCGGCGGCGCCGAACGGACCAAGGATGCCGGGGCCATGAAACCCCCGTGCGCGGAACGCCGGAAAATCCAGGCCAACGCCGATGCGCGTGGTGACCTCGAACCCCGCGGCCAGGGCCGCCAGCAGGTCACGCCCCGACAGGTCGTCGCGTTCGGCGATGGCAAGCGCCGGCGGCACGACCTCGGGCGTTACGTGCGTCAGCGTGGCGCGATGGGCGTCGCACATCGTCACCGCCGTGATCAGAAAGGCATTGAGGATCGTGGCGCCTGTCAGCGATCCCCGGTCTCCGCCAATGATGCTGCTGTCCCCGCCCGGCGCCAGGGCTTGCGCGAAGGCGGCAACTTGGGATGTCTCGTCGCCCGCGTGGCCCGCGACCGCGCAGGCCAGCGCATCCAGCAGCAGGTTCTTGCACTGCGCGCGCACCCGTTCAGGGATCGCTTCGACCTGTAAGGACGCCATGTAGGCGGCCAATGCCTGTGTTGCCTCCAGTGCCTGTGTTGCCTCCATTGCCGTCCCTCCAGCCGTTGAACACAACGATGCTCGGTGCAAGGCTACGGGCATCATAGGAGAACAGCCGGCATGGACCCAACATTCCTCTGCGCGACAGAACTGGCGGAGCACGTCAGAAACCGGAAGATCGGCGCGCTGGAGCTGCTCGACCACTACATCGCCCGCGTCGAGCGGCAAGACAACCGCGTCAACGCGATCGTCGTGCGTGACTTCGATCGCGCCCGCGCCAGGGCGCGCGCCCTGGATTCGCAATCCGACAAGTCCGCCCCGCTGTTCGGCGTGCCGATGACGGTCAAGGAAAGTTTCGACATCCAGGGCCTGCCCACCACAAAGGGCCATCTGGCGTTGAAAGACCAAAGGGTGGAGGTCACGTCCCTGCCGCTCCGCCGGCTGGAACAGGCTGGCGTGGTGATTTTCGGCAAGACCAACGTGCCGGTCGATCTGGCCGACTGGCAAAGCTACAACCCGGTTTACGGCACGACGTCCAACCCCTGGAACCTCGGGCATACGCCGGGCGGGTCGTCGGGCGGATCGGCCGCGGCGCTGGCGGCGGGCCTGACAGGGTTGGAGATCGGCACCGATATCGGCGGCTCGGTGCGTGTGCCGGCGCACTACTGCGGGGTGTTCGGCCACAAGCCGACCTATGGCCTTTGCCCCAATTACGGCGACCCCCGCACCAGTCTCGCCGCCGGCCTGGACATCGCCGTGCTCGGCCCGTTGGCTCGGTCCGCTTCCGATCTGGCGGCGTCGCTGGATGCGCTGGCGGGACCGGACCCGGACGAGACGGGCCTGAAGCTGGTGTTGCCCGCCCCCAGGTTCACGGATCTGAAGGACCTGCGGGTGGCCGTATGGGCGGAACAACCCGGACAGGCGACGGACACCGAGACGGTGGCGGCGCTGCACGCGTTGGCCGACCTGCTGGAGCGCCAGGGCGTCACCGTCAGCCGCGCCGCCCGCCCGGACTTCGATCCAACCAAAGCCTTTCACCTGTATCTGCAACTGCTGGACACGGCCTGGAGCATGCGGACGCCGGACAGCGTCGTGGCATCCCGGCAGGCGCGCAAGGAGGCGCTGACCGACGCGGACATGAGCGCGGATGACGTGATGCTGCGCATGGTCAACGTGACGCACCGCCACTGGCTGAGCCTGAACGAGCGCCGCTTCCAGATTCGCCGGCTGTGGTCGGCGTTCTTCCGGGAATGGGACGTGCTGCTATGCCCGGTGATCGCCACCGCCGC
>CAXTXZ010000002.1:16340-31303 GCA_964248015.1 uncultured Rhodopila sp.
GCCAGCGTCAGCATGATCTTGCCGATGTGCTGGCTGGATTCCATCAGCCGGTGCGCCTCGGCTGCCTGGGACAGCGGGAAGCTGGCATGGATCACCGGCGGGCAGCGGCCGGCATCCAGGACCGGCCAAACCTTGGCCAGAAGCTCGGCGGCTATGGCGCCTTTCTGCGCGGCTGTCCGGGGTCGCATGGTTGACCCGGTGATCGTCAGCCGCCGCATCATGACAGGCAAGAAATCAAGATCCTGCGCCTTCGACCCCTGCAGGAATGCGATCATCACCAGGCGGCCGTCCATGCTCAGGCTGCGGATGTTGCGCGCCATGTAAGGCGCCCCAACCATGTCGAGGACGACATTGACGCCCATGCCTTCGGTCAGCGTTTTCACCTCGGCGGCAAAGTCCTGCGTGCGGTAGTTGATGGCTGCGTCCGCGCCAAGCTTCAGGCAGGCGGTGCATTTTTCGTCGGACCCGGCCGTGGCGAAGACGCGCGCGCCGAACTCATGGGCGTACTGGATGGCCGTGACGCCAATGCCGCTGGTCCCGCCATGCACCAAAGCGGTTTCCCCAGCCGTCAGGAGGCCGATCTGGAACAGGTTGGCCCAGACGGTGAAGGCGGTTTCCGGCAAGGCGGCGGCGCGCAGCGCGTCATAGCCTCGGGGCCAGGGAAGGCACTGCGACGCTGGCGCGGCGCAATACTCCGCGTAGCCGCCGCCATTGGCCAGCGCGCAGACCCGGTCGCCAAGGCGCCACGAGGCGACGTTCTCCCCAATAGCCACGATCTCTCCGGCGACTTCCAGGCCGAGGATCGGGCTGGCGCCGGGCGGCGGCGGATAAGCCCCCTGGCGTTGCGCCACATCGGGGCGGTTGACCCCGGCGGCGTGCACACGGATCAAGACCTCGTCCGGTTTGGGCGCTGGCACGGGTCCGGTGGCCAGGCCCAGCACATCGGGCTCGCCGGCGTGGTCAACGCGGACAAAGGTCATGGTTTGCGGAATCGGCATCGGCGTGTCTTTCCAACGGACAGGTCTAACTAGGCCGGCTGAAGGCGGAGGAAAAGGCTGGGTAGCCGGGGTGGCGCATCACGGCGGACGCACGGCGGCGATCCGACGCTCAAGCCTGCAAGGTGCTCCATACTCTCGGGAATGTGTGCTCGACGCGGCAGCCGGCACGCGCGACGATGCCGTGCGCAGAGGGAACCGACCGCCAAAGGCGGCGCAGCAACGGAGGAAACGCAATGCGGACACTGAACAGCGCCTTGTCGCGCCGCGCGGTCATGGCAGGCGCCGCCGGCATGATGGCGGCCGGCGCCAGCGCGCAGACGCGGTCCGGAGCGGCGCTAGGGACACCCCCAAGCGTGATCACCAACCCGCCGCGTGAGTGGGGCCGCGGTGCGCCGCCTGCGATCTATCCCGATCCGGACATCCTCGTCATCGACCCGGCGTTCAAGGACTCGCTTCTGGGCATCACGGCGATCCAGCGGGTCTGGACCGGCTTCAAGTGGGCCGAAGGGCCAGCCTGGTGCGGCGAAGGCCAGTACCTGGTGTTCAGCGACGTGCAGGCGAACATCCAGTATCGTTTCCTTTGGGACGACAAGCGGGTGACGCCGTTCCGCAATCCCTCATGGAACAGCAACGGCAACAGCTTCGACTTCCAGGGCCGCCAGCTTTCCACCGAGGACTTCAACCGCCGCGTCATCCGCTGGGAACATGATGGCTCGATGACCGTGATCGCCGACCAGTTCGAGGGCAAGGGCTTGAACAGCCCGAATGACCTGGCGCCGCATCCCGACGGCAGCATCTGGTTCACCGACCCTCCCTATGGCGACACGTTGTCCGAGGGCCATCCGGACGAAGCCGGCGGATCGACCAATCCGGCGGGCGTGATCAACACAAGGACCGGCGCCCCCAACGCCGGCGCGATTGGCGGCCGCAAGCGGGAGCTGCCGAACGCGGTGTACCGCTGGGACCCGTCAGGCCGGCTGGACAGGGTGATCTCGGAAGACCAGCTTCCCGATCCGAACGGGCTTTGCTTTTCCCCGGACTACAAGACGCTCTATGTGATCAGCACCGGCAAGGGCCCGGGTGACCAGGGCGCGGGCGGCAACGGCAGCATAGCCGCGTTCGACGTCCAGGACACCAAGCTGGGAGGCATGCGGCCGTTCACCGACATGATGGTGGATGGAGTCAAATGCGGCCCGGACGGCATGCGGGCCGACATCAACGGCAATCTCTGGATCAGTTCCAACGCGCCGCTCGGCTATTCCGGAGTCGTCGTCCTCTCGCCCCAGGGCAAGCTGCTTGGCCGTATCCGACTGCCGGAGGCGTGCGCGAACCTCAGCTTTGGCGGACCGAAACGCAACATGCTGTTCATGTGCGCCAGCCAGTCGCTTTACCTGCTGCAAGTGCAGACCCAGGGCGCCGCGCCCGGATAAAGCAGCGGCATCAGGGCTGGTTTTTCACGGCCGCCGTTCACCGGCCTCTCGGAATGGCGAGGCGAGCCGGTCCTTGATTGGCTGATGGATCTTGGGTCAACATGCCCTGCGACGGCGCGTCCGCACGCTGGCGACGCTCCAGCCAGCGGCTGGCGACTGCAATGCCTGACAGGCCCAGCCCTTCAGAGGACCCTATCCGATGATTTCGTTGCCCGAGGCCGACGCAGCCACGAAGGCGTGGTTCCTGGAATGGCTTGAAACGTTTTCCAGTCACGTCCGCGCCGTGGACTACGCCTCGGCGAAACCGCTCTTTCATCCCGACATCCTTGCTTTTGGCACGCATCAGGATGTGCTGCCGAGCTTGGAGGCTTGGGTGAACACGCAATGGGACAATGTGTGGCCAAGGACAGACGGATTTCGCTTCAATCTGAAGGAAACCCATGTCCTGGCGTCGGACGACGGCTCCATGGCGGTTGTCATCGCCCCTTGGACTTCCATCGGTTACGACCCGGAAGGGAAGCCTTTCGACCGGCCAGGCCGCGCCACGATGGTGTTCCACAAATCGGCAACCGGCTGGCTGGGCGTTCACTCCCACCTATCGCTGAACCGAGGCGTGCCGCAAACGAGCCACGGCGACCGGCCGGTCAAGGCTCGCTAGCAGCAACGGCGAAGGCGCTTGCTTTCACCGGAAGCCCCATTCGTGGCGACTGGCTGCCCCAGCTTGGCAGCCAGATCCCATTGACTACTTGGCGCCCCCGCCAGTGCCGCCTGACTGCGCCCTTGCCGTGGCATCCGCGTCGCCCGCGACAGTGCTGTGGTTTCCCGGCACAACCGTCTTGCCAGTCGTTCCCGCTGTCGCGCGAGTCGAGCGAACCTTGTGCGTGGGCTTTTTGCGCGAGGAGCTGACGTCCCCGGTATTCAACCCTGCTGCTGGCTGATCTCCGGTAACGGGACCGGCCGTGGCCGAACGGTTGCTGCCATAGTTCCCGGTTGGATTGCTCTGCGCCATGGCATTGGCCAGCGGCATGGCCAAAAGCGCGGCCACAAGAAGCGCCGAAGGTGAAATCGAAGCCATCATCGTTAATGTCCTTCCAAACGGCCATGTAAACTTTCACGCGGTTTCCCGCCCCGGAGGCAGTGCGGCCATTGCAAGGCCACACCCAGTATCATGGCACTACGCAGTCCCGATGGCATGCAGGACGGCGCACGGGAACGCTTCCAGCAGCTTATCAAGTTGGAGACTGGCCGCCGTCTGGATCGTATCGCCGCCGTTGAACAGGTGCGCCATGCTCCGGTTCTGTAACTGCGCCGGCAAGGAGACATGGGAACCCGCCAACGCCGTCGGGTCCAGCCGCAGGTCGTTCGCCTGCATCCCATGCACAAGCCGGGGCACAACCACGATAACCGCTGAACCCTTGTGGGTCCTGGCGAAAGCAATGACGTGATTCGCCAAGGCGCCGTTCACGGCGAGAGGCAGGTAATCGCCATGCGCGAACAGCGGCGCCGCCTGGGCACGCAGGCCAAGCGCCGCATGGATAACCGCCTGCTTGACGCGCCCATCCCGCCATGACCCGAGCAGGCGGCGAGGCTCCTGTGCCTCCCGCAGGGCCGCTCGGCGGCTGTCGTAATCGACCGGCCGGCGATTGTCGGGGTCCACCAGGCTGAAATCCCAGAACTCCGTTCCCTGGTAGAAGTCGGGCATGCCCGGCACCGTCATCTTCAGGACCGCCTGGGACAACCCGTTGACGGCGCCCGCCGGGGCAATGCCTTCAATGAACGCATGAGCCAGTGGCAGGAACCGGCTGCCGGGCGCCAGCAAGGCATGAAGGAAATCGCGGGCCTTGGCCTCATAGTCCCCGTTCGGCGTCGTCCAGTCGGTGCGAAGCTTGGCCTCTCGCAGCGCTTTTTCCTGCCACGCCGCCAAACGTTCAGCGAGGTCCTGGCATCCTCCCGCATCGGTCGGGGACAAGGCAGGCGGCCAGGCGCCGACGATCATCTGGTACAGCATGATCTCATCGCCAGCATCGGGGGGGACAGCGTCGATTTCATGGCAGTCGCGGATAAAGGCGGCCCACTGATCCGGTATCTCGCTGATCACGGCAAGCCTTGCGCGCAGATCCTCGCCGCGTTTGTGGTCATGCGTCGCGGTTGCCAGCATCGCGCCGGCAAACGACGCGGCCCGATCCGCGCACGCCTGATGGAACTCCGCCACCGATCCGCCCAGGCGCGCGGCGTCAAAACCAACGTCATTGCGGGAAAGCAAACGCCCGAAACGGTAGAAGGCGGTGTCCTCCACCGACTTCGCCGCGACAGGCGCGCTCAGTTGCTGGAACCGGGTGCCGGCGACCTTCGCCAGTGCCAGCATCGACCGATCGGGCGCCTCGCCACCCAGCCAACGATCCAGATGGTCGAGAACGACGTGCCCTGACGCCGGCGTTTGCTGTTTCGCCTCGGCCAACGCCGCGCCAAAGGCGGCATTGTCCGACGGGGACCGAACCGCGCCCGCGTCATAATTCCGGTAGACGGGAAAATGCGACAGCAGGGACAGCAGTCCCCGCCGGATCGCGGCGCCCGAGATGTCCCGCGTTTTCAGGTCCGACCGCGCCAGCTTGTGCAAGGCCGCGGTCACCGCGCCAAGTTGCGCCTCGAACCCCCGCTGCAGGATTTCCAGCCGAGCGGGGACTTCCTCCTGCTCGAACCGCGCGGGACGCTCGGTCAGGCCGTGCCAGAGCGCCGCCAGCTTTTCGGTGGCCGACGGATCGTGCTGAACCGCGCTGACCTCGTTCATGAAGTCGTAGCCGCTGGTGCCATCGACGCCCCAGTCCGTGGGCAGCCTCTCGCCGGCGCCAAGGATTTTCTCGATCACCAGGTAGGGAGTCTTGCCGGGCACGATCTGCTCCAGCCGCTGCCGCAGCCGCCGGCAATAGGCAGGGGGATCGGACAGGCCATCCACATGATCCACGCGGAAGCCGTCGATCAGGCCATCCCCGTAAAGCCGGAACAACGTCGCGTGGGTTTCCTCGAACACCGCGGGGACTTCGATGCGCAGTCCGGCCAGGCCATTAATATCGAAGAAGCGCCGCCAGTTGATTTCATCGCCGGCCACGCCCCACCACGCAAGGCGGTAATGTTGCCGCTCCAGCAGCTTGTGAAGCTGATCCCGGCCGCTGGGGTTCGACGGATCAAACGACTCGTGGCCGATTTCCTCGACATGCGCGAAATCCGCCGGATCAACCGGAAAATCGTTGTCGAAGTAACGGATGACCGGCTCGCCGCCAGCCGCCTTGTGCAACTTGATGTCGCCGGATTCCAGGGTTTCGCCGTACGGCTTCCCGAGGAACGGCGCCAGCACCTTGCCATGCAGGCTGGGATCAGCGCACTCCCAGTCCACGTCAAAGAACTCCGCATAGCGGCTTGAGCGGCCATGGCGCAGCAGATCCAGCCACCACGGATTGTCGGCGCCGCCGACCGCCATGTGGTTTGGCACGATATCGACGATCAGGCCAAGACCCGCGTCGCGCAGCGCGGCGACCAACGCCCGCAGGCCTTCCTCGCCGCCCAGCTCAGGGTTCACCTTTGTCGGGTCCACCACGTCGTAGCCGTGGATCGAGCCCGCGCGTGCCGTCAGGATGGGCGAGGCATACAAATGGCTGATGCCAAGTTCCACCAGGTAGGGCACCAGCGCCCGCGCATCAACAAAGGTGAAGTCCTTGTGCAGTTGCAGGCGCATCGTCGCCCGTAACGCGGGTGCCTGGCTCATTGGCGCGGCCTTTCCAGGGCAATGAATTCGACGCGCCGGGCAACGTCCTCGCCATCCAGCACGCTGTCGGTGGGAACCGGCAAACGGCGCCGCCAGTTCGGATGCTCGTTCACCGTCCCCGGGAGGTTGGGCTGCTCGACCTGGCCCAGCAGGTCCTCAAGCGGGATCAACGACAATGGGACTTCTGTCCTGGCGACGAACCGCACGGCGGCATCGACGACGGAGCCGGTCTCATCCGGTGGCGGAACAGCGCCCTCGGTCACATGTTCCCGGCTGAAGGCATCCCACAGCTTGGGCCGGTCCTGCGCGCGCTCCGCCCGCACCGATTCGACATCCACGCCCTCGCCAAGCCGGCCATGCTCATCCCGGATATCGATGTCGGCGCCTGCCCACCAGCCCGCGACCGTTGGCAGGTCATGCGTGGAGGTCATCGCGACGGCGCTGCTGCCCCAGGCGCGCGGCGGCAGGAAGCCTGCCTGCCCGTCACGCTCGAACCACAGCACGCGCATGCCATGGATGCCGCTGTGCTCAAGCATGTCATGAAAACCCTCGGGCACGGTCCCAAGGTCTTCCCCGATCACGACGACATTGTGCCGCACCGACTCCAGCGCCAGAAGGCGCAGAAGATCCACGGCAGGGTAATTCAGGAAGGCCCCGTCCGCCGGCGAGGCGCCTTCAGGGATCAGCCAAAGCCGGGCCAGGCCCATCGCGTGGTCAACCCGGATGCCGCCGGCGTGGCGCATCGCCGCCCGCAGCGTGGCCAGGAACGGCGCGAAGCCTTTCTCTTCCAGGGAGCGGGGCGAAAAGCTGGTCAGGCCCCAGCCCTGTCCCTGCGGATTGAGCAGGTCAGGCGGCGCGCCAATCGTCAGTCCCAGAAGGATATCATCCTGCCGGCTCCAGGCATGGCTGCCGCCCGGGTCCATTCCCACCGCCATGTCGTTGATCAGCCCGATCCGCATGCCGGCCCCCAGCGCGGCGTCTTGCGCGGCGGCCAGCGACCGGTCGGACACCCATTGCAGGAACTGGTGAAACAACACCTCCTCGGCGTAGGCATTGGCGAAGCAACTGATCGCCGTGCCGCGCGGGTCACGCAGGTCGGATGGCCAAGTGCGCCACTCCCGCTGCGGCATGCGGGTGGCATGAAGCGCCTCAAAGCAGGCATGCTCGTACAACAGCGATCCCTGGTTGGCGCGAAAGCGAGCGAAGTTCGCCCCCAACGGCCCGTTCCAGTCAGGCCCGTCCAGGAAGGCGGCGAACAGCCTGCGCAGCACGGCGTACTTGGCATCGGACGCGGCCGGCCAGTCGATCAGGTTATCGTCCCCCAACGCCTCAGCCACATCCACGCCGTCCGCCGCTCGCGCATAGGCCGCTGGCCCGAAAACCAGCTCAGGCGCGGCATGCAGCGGGTTGAGGAACAACCGGCTGGAAGGCGAATAAGGCCCGAAATGACCGGCGTCCGCCGCGAAAAGCGCATGGATCGGGCTTAGCAACAGGGCATCGGCGCCTTTCGCCCCGGCCGCCCGCGCCAGGTCGGCGGCGCCGGCCATGTCGCCGATGCCGACGTCGTTCGGATGGGTCAGGCCATACAACTGCGCCGCGACGCCCCAGAGCCGCGCATCAGGAACGACGTCCTCAATCGACCGGCACCGCGCTGGGGAAACCGCCAGGACGACCTCGCGCTCTTCCACCACCAGCCTGTGATAGCCAGTTTCGGGGATCGCCGGGATGCGCAGGCG
Source organism: uncultured Rhodopila sp. (assembly GCA_964248015.1). Taxonomy (GTDB): domain Bacteria; phylum Pseudomonadota; class Alphaproteobacteria; order Acetobacterales; family Acetobacteraceae; genus Rhodopila. The sequence continues at coordinate 24,265 of CAXTXZ010000002.1, forward strand.
CCCGCGCGCCGGCAACAGGGACAAATTCCGTGTTTCGCCTCGCTCCAGGATCAGCTTGGCCGGCTGGGGATCGCTGCCGCCAACATCCAGGCGCGTCGGACGGCCCGCCACGGCGGTCACCAGGGGCGGCAGATCCATCAGGCTGGTGCGCCGTGTCAGGATCCGGCGGCTGGCCGACAGCTCACGGCTGGTGTCGGCCGGCAGCCCAAGCGCGCCGAGGATGCGGCGCAGCACGGGCGGAGCGACCACATGCGGCTTGCCGGCGTAATCCTGCCATTCCACCGCGATGCCGGCTCGTCGGGCGAGGTCGCGAAGGAGTTCGTCACTCATGAGGCGGCTTTCAGGTAAACGGCCGTCAGCGGCGCGGCGGCGGCGGATGCGAAAAGCAACTGGCCTTCCGGCGGCGTGAAGTCCGCCGCGCCGGTTCCAAGGTTGGCCAGGATCGTCAGCTCCGACCCGTCGCCAAGCCGCCATCGCGCATGGACGGCCTTTGTGCCAACGACGTCGGCGCCAAGCGAGGTCGTGCCGGCCAGTCGCGGCACGATCTCCTGCATCCGCAGCGCCAGCAGCTTCTGGTACAAGGCGAAGCGCGCGGCCGACAACGCCGGGTCCGGGTGCGGGACCGACGCGGAAAATGTGCCGGCGGCGTTCGGGTCCGGTATGCGCTCGCGCTGCTCGGGATCGGCGAAGGCGGCAAAGCCGGCGAACTCCTTCCGCCGGCCTTCCCTGACTGCGTCGGCCAGTTCGTCGTGATGGTCGGTGAAGAACAGGAACGGGGTCGTCGAGGCGACTTCCTCGCCCATGAACAGCAACGGGATCTGCGGACACAGGATCTGCAGCGCGATGGCCGCTTCCAGCGCCTGGGCGGATGTCAGCACGGTCAGCCGCTCACCCAGGGCGCGGTTGCCGATCTGGTCGTGGTTCTGCAGGAACAGCACATGCGCGGTGGGCGGCAGGTCGGCGCTAGGCTCGCCACGGGGCGCGTCGAGGTACTCCGACCGCTCGCCCTGGTAGACCCAGCCCTCGGCCAGGCAGCGCGCCAGTTTCGCGGCGGTGTCCTCGGCGTAATCGGCGTAATAGCCGCCGTCCTCATCCGTCAGCAGGACGTGCAGCACGTTGTGCGCGTCGTCGTTCCACTGCGCGTCCACCGCCTTGCGGATGTGCGAGCCCGCGTTGTGATGTTCCAGAACCAGATGCACATGCCGCCCAGGCTCCGCCGTCGCCCGCACGGTCGCCGCCATCTCCTCGATCCAGTCCTGCTCCTGGATCGCGTGCACCGCGTCGAACCGCAGCCCGTCGAAGCGGTACTCCATCAGCCACATCAGAACGTTGCAGGTGAAATAGTCACGCACCTCGCGCCGGCGGAAATCGATCGCCGGCCCCCAGGGCGTGTTGACGTCGTCGCGAAAGAACTGCGGCGCGTAAGCGCTTATGTAGTTACCGTCGGGACCAAAGTGGTTGTAGACGACATCAAGGAACATCATCAGCCCAAGTCCGTGGGCAGCGTCGACCAGCGCCTTCAGCTCGTCCGGCGAGCCATAGGCCTGGTCAGGCGCGTACGGCAGCACCCCGTCGTAGCCCCAGTTCCGCTGGCCCGGGAAATCATTGACCGGCATCAGCTCGATGGCCGTCACGCCAAGGCCCTTCAGCCGGGGAAGGTCATCCTGGACGCCGCGAAACCCGCCCGCGGCGCCGGCATGCACTTCGTAGATAACCGTCTCGTTCCACGGGCGTCCCTTCCACTGCGCATGCTTCCAAGGGTAAGCCCTGGGCGTCACGACGCTTGCGTCGTGCACGTCCGGCGACTGCGACCGCGAGGCCGGGTCGGGAACCATCAGCCCATCCGACAGCCGGTAGCGGTACCGCGTGCCGTCCGGCACCCTGGCCGTCGCCTCGAACACGCCAGCGGCAGTCCGTTGCATCGGCAACAAATCGCCCGATTCGATGGCGACCGACACGGTTTCCTGCGCGGGCGCCCACAGGGCAAACCGCACCTGCCCGTCATCAAGCTGGTTCGCGCCGAACAAGGACATGGGCTTCACGATCATGCTCATAGTCAGTTTCCCCGGCCGCAATGCGAGGCCCCGCAGCGCTGGTTCTTTCGCGCATGAGGCTGAGTAACAGTTAGAGGCACAAACCGTTCCACTCGTCTGATCAATTCAACGAAACAAGAGGAAACTAGCCCCGATCGGGCAAATGTCAGCCTGACGGTGACAAGAAAATAGTCGCCAAGGGCGGCAACGTCAAAACCAGCGCCTGGGCCTCGCCATGTATTTGCAGCGGCTGCGTGTCGACGCCGCCGTAATTGCCCATGTTCGAACCGCCATAAACCGCCGCGTCCGTATTGAGCAACTCGTGCCAATGGCCGGCTTTCGGCACGCCGATCCCATAACCCTGTCGCGGCACCGGCGTCATGTTGCAGACGGCCAGCACCATCTCCTCGTCAGCGCTGTAACGGAGAAAGGCAAAGACCGAGTTGGCGGAGTCGTCACCGACGATCCACCGGAAGCCGGTCGACACGGAATCCCTTTGATGCAGCGCACGCCGCTCACGGTACAGCGCGTTCAGGTCGCGGACCAGGGTCTGGATGCCATGATGACGCGGATGATCGAGCAAATCCCAATCTATCGCGGTATCGTGATTCCACTCCCGCCACTGCGCGATCTCATCGCCCATGAAGACCAGCTTCTTGCCGGGATGCGCCCACATGAAACCAAAATACGCCCGCAGGTTGGCGAAGCGCTGCCATTCATCGCCCGGCATCTTCCGGATCAGCGAGCCTTTGCCATACACCACCTCGTCATGCGACAGCGGCAGGACGAAGTTCTCGGCGAACGCATAGACCAGGCCAAAGGTCAGCTCGTTGTGGTGATAGCCGCGGTAAAGCGGGTCGCACTCCATGTAACCCAGCGTGTCGTGCATCCACCCCATGTTCCACTTGAAGGAGAACCCCAGCCCGCCGTCGCGGACAGGGTGGGACACGCCGGGCCAGGATGTCGACTCCTCGGCGATGGTGATGGCGCCGCGGCAGCGTTGCTCCACCACTGTGTTGAAGTGCCGCAGGAAGCCGATCGCCTCCAGGTTTTCCCGGCCGCCATGGATGTTCGGCACCCACTCGCCATGCTTGCGGCTGTAGTCGCGGTACAGCATCGAGGCGACCGCGTCGACCCGCAGCCCATCGACATGGAAATGCTCAAGCCAGTGCACGCCGCTGGCAATCAGGAAACCCTGGACCTCGCGGCGCCCGAAATTGTAGATAAAGGTGTTCCAGTCCTGGTGGAACCCTTCCCTGGGATCGGCATGCTCGAACAGCGCCGTGCCGTCGAAATGCGCCAGCCCGTGCGCGTCTGTCGGGAAATGGGCCGGCACCCAGTCGATGATGACGCCGATGCCGGCGCGGTGGCAGGCATCGACAAACCGGCAGAAGCCCTCGACCGGGCCAAACCGCCCGGACGGCGCGAACAGCCCCAGCGGCTGGTAGCCCCAGGACCCGCCAAACGGATGCTCGGCGACAGGCATGAGCTCGACATGCGAGAACCCCATCCCCACGACATAGGGCACCAGGCGCTCGGCCAGCTCGTCCCAGTTGAGAGTCTGGTCCGGCCCGGGCCTGAACCACGACGCGGCGTGCACCTCGTAAAACGAAAGCGGCGCGTCCGGGCCGTGCCTGGCCGCGCGTCCCTGCATCCACGCCTCGTCATGCCAGGCGTAGGGCGCCGCGTCGGCCACGATGGACGCGGTGGCCGGCGGAGCCTCTGTCGCTTTCGCCAAAGGGTCGGCCTTGTCGGCCAACCGCGTGCCGTCCGAAGCCACGATGGCGAATTTGTAGCGCGCGCCCGGGCCGACGCGCGGCACGAACAGCTCCCAGACGCCTGACGGGAAGCGCAGGCGCATCGGGTGGCGCCTCGGGTCCCAGCTATCGAAATCGCCGATCACGGAGACAGCGCGGGCATTCGGCGCCCAGACCGCGAAGCGGGTGCCGCGCACGCCGTCCACCATCATCGGGTTGGCGCCCAGCGTGAAGGCCAGCTCGAACAGCCGTCCCTCGTTGAACAGATGAAGGTCGGTCTCGCTCAGCAGCAGGTCGAAGCTGTAGGAATCCTCGGTTTCCTGCATGGCGCCGGGCCACCGGATGCGGAAACAATAAGGTTCGCCGCCTTCGACACGGCCCATGAACAAACCTTCGGGCTGCGCCGGCGCCAGCGCGCCAAGAGGCCGCCCATCAGCGCGGGCAACCACCTCGACACCCAGCGCGCCCGGCAGGAAGGCGCGCACGAAGCGGCCGATATCGGTCTCGAACGGCCCAAGCACGGCGAACGGGTCGCGCAGCGAGCCGCTGGCAAGCTGCCATCCCTCCTCCAGCGAGATTGACGGGATAACGACGACGTCATTCATGCGGCAGCCTCGACGCCGAGAAGATGGCGGACACGTTGCGCCAGGCCATGCAGCGGCACATCGATCCAGGTCGGCCGGTTGGCCGCCTCATAGACCACTTCATAGGCGGCCTTCTCGATCAGGAACAAATCCAGCAACTCGGGCGTGACCGCCAGGGGCGCCTCCGTTTCCGATGCGATGGCATCCCGGTAGCCGGCCAGGAAAGCGTCGGTCGCCCGCACGACAAAGCTGTCCAGGAAGGCGCTGACCTGCTGGTCGGGCACATGGGCGTGGCTCGACTGGCTGCGCCGCTTCACCACGGCCGCGGCGTAGTCGAAGGAGCGGACGATGCCGGCGACATCGCGCAGCGGATGGTCCTTGCCACGCCGCACCTCGGCTGGCTTGGCCGGCTCGCCCTCGAAGTCGATGATGGTGACGTCGCCGTTGACCACCAGCACCTGGCCCAGGTGCAGGTCGCCGTGGATACGGGTCAGCGTGGACCCTTCAAGCGCCTTGGCCATGCGCGCAAGCTTGTCGAACAGCGCCTGCTTGCCGCCTGCCACGTTCCGGCGGTCATCCTGGCTTGCCGGCTCCCACTGCTGGTTGGCGTCAAGCGCCCGATAGGCCTCCGCCGCCTGCGAGCGGATGCGTTCGGCGATGGCTTCCGCCGCCTCGACAGAGGCTGTGACAGGCGTGAAATCCGCCTGGTCCGTGGGCCGAGCCAACACCAGGTGCATCTCGCCGACCCGGGCGCCGAGAATGCGGGCGAAGCGAACATAGTCGGCGTGGTCGGCGGCATCGGCGGCGGCCGTCTCATCGCCGCCGGTGAGGTCGGACAGGCCCCGCAGCAGCAGCTCCAGGGTCCACGTCCAGGCGTCGCCCTGGTTGCGCACAAAAGCCTGCGCGATGCCCAGCGCGTGCCGCGTGCCGCCGGAATCAACCCGCACGATCTCGCCCAGCAGGGCGGGAATGTTGCCGAAACCCTGCTCGGTCAGGTAGCGACCCATCTCGGCTTCGGGATGCGGCCCATCGGTGATCCGGCGGAACATCTTGATCATCGCGACGTCGCCGACGATCACCGACGAATTGGACTGCTCGGCGGAAATCCACTGCATTTCCGCGTCATCGGAAACCGTGATCTCCGCCATGCGCGAGGTCGGCTCGAACCGGATGGTCCCATGTTCGGTGGCGATGACGTCCCTGCGGGCAAGGCCAGCCAGCACGCCGCGGGCGAAGCCGGGCAACGCGAAGGCGTCCGTCAGCAGCCCGACCGTCGGGCCGCGCCGGACACGCGCCAGCGCAAGCTGGGACTGCAGCGGCGTCGTGGCGGCGTCGTCCCACACCACGCCAAGCGGCAGAAGCCAGCGCGCCTTGCCGGCGGACGCCGTGTCGGTCTCGACCTCCAGCAGCAGCACGTTCTCGTCTGGCAGCCGTGTCAGCAGCGCCATCTTCGCCGACCGCAGCGCCTGGTCCTTCATGGCGAACCAGCGGCGCTTGGCCAGGTAGGGCGGCAGCACGTCGCGCTCGATGGCGCCGCGCGCGGCGTGGGCGGCTTCGGCAAGGTCGCGGCGCATGACAATTGTCTGGTATTCGGGCATGGGTTCCGGTGCCGGTGTGTGAGTGGACGGCCAGTCGTCTGCTTCCGACAGCACGAACCAGTAAAAGCCATACGGCGGCAAGGTCAGCAGGTACGTCAGTTGGCCGATGGGCGGGAAGACGGAGTGGCCATCAAGCTCGATGGGCACGCGCCCGGAGAATTCCGACAGATCCAGTTCAACCGCCTGGGGCGTGCGCGACAGGTTGGCGACGCACAGGATGGCGGCGCCGTCGCCCTCGCGCAAGTACGCCAGGATCTTGCGGTTTTTCGGGTACAGCAGGCGGTAGCCGCCGCGGCCGAACAGCTTGTATTGGCGGCGCACCGCGATCGCGCGCCGCGTCCACATCAGCAGCGAATGGGGATCGGACGCCTGGGTTTCGACGTTGACCGTCTGGTAGGCGTAAAGCGGGTCCATCACCAGCGGCAGCACCAGCCGGGACGGATCGGCGACGCGGGAAAACCCGCCGTTCCGGTCAGGCGACCACTGCATCGGCGTGCGAACGCCGTTGCGGTCGCCAAGATGGATGTTGTCGCCCATGCCGATTTCGTCGCCATAATAGATGACCGGCGTCCCTGGCATGGAGAGCAGCAGGTAGTTCATCAGTTCGATGCGCCGCCGGTCGTGCTCCAGCAGCGGCGCCAGGCGGCGGCGTATGCCAAGGTTCAGGCGCGCGCGCCGGTCCGCCGCATAGGTCTCCCACAGGAAATCACGTTCCGATTGCGTGACCATTTCCAGCGTCAGCTCGTCGTGGTTGCGCAGGAAGATGGCCCACTGGCAGTTCGCCGGGATCTCGGGGGTCTGGCGCAGGATATCGGTGATCGGGAAGCGGTCTTCCCGCGCGATCGCCATGTACATCCGCGGCATGAGAGGGAAGTGGAACGCCATGTGGCACTCGTCGCCCTCGCCGAAATAATCCTTGGTGTCCTCGGGCCACTGGTTGGCCTCGGCCAGCAGCATCTTGTCGGGGTAGTGCGCTTCCAGTTCGGCGCGGATGCGTTTCAGCGCCGCATGCGTCTCCGGCAGGTTCTCGTTGTTGGTGCCCTCGCGCTCGACCAGGTAGGGCACGG
>CAXTXZ010000003.1:0-3901 GCA_964248015.1 uncultured Rhodopila sp.
CCCTGACTGCCTCCAGCTTTGGGATGACAACGACCGGCCTGCGCGCCATCACCTGGCATCGCGGACGCAAAATTTTAACAACTGAAACTTGCCACGCTTCTGGCAGTGGTTCTTCCTGGAATTGAATTGTTGAAAAGCATCACCCCCGCCGCTGGCAACGGCGGGGGTGAGATTGGGCTGGATTCCCTGGATCAGACAGAATAGTACATGTCGAATTCAACCGGATGCGGCGTGTGCTCGAAACGATACACCTCGTTCCACTTGAGCTCGATGTAGCTTTCGATCTGATCGCTGCTGAACACGCCGCCTTCCAGCAGGAAGGCATGGTCCGCCGCCAGCGAGCCGAGGGCTTCGCGCAAGCTGCCGCACACCGTCGGGATGCCCTTCAGTTCTTCCGGCGGCAGGTCGTACAGATCCTTGTCCATCGGGTCGCCGGGATGGATCTTGTTCTTGATCCCGTCCATCGCCGCCATCGTCAACGCCGCGAAAGACAGATAAGGGTTGCAGGCCGGATCGGGAAAGCGAACCTCGACGCGCTTGGCCTTTGGGTTGGTCGTGTAGGGTATGCGGCAGGACGCGGAGCGGTTGCGCGCCGAATAGGCCAGGAGCACCGGCGCCTCGAAGCCAGGGATCAGCCGCTTGTAACTGTTGGTCGACGGGTTGGAGAACGCGTTGATCGCCTTGGCATGCTTGATGATGCCGCCAATCGCATACAGGCAAAGCTCGGACAGGTCGGCATAGCCATTGCCGGCGAACAGCGGCCTGCCTTCCTTCCAGATCGACAGGTGGGTGTGCATGCCCGAGCCGTTGTCGCCGTAGATCGGCTTCGGCATGAACGTCGCGGTCTTGCCGTAGCTGTGCGCAACGTTATGGACGCAATACTTGTAGATCTGCATCTGGTCGGCCATCGTCACCAGCGAGCCGAACCTGAAGCCAAGCTCATGCTGCGACTGCGCGACTTCATGGTGATGCTTTTCGATCGGCAGCCCCATCTCGCCCATCGTGGCGAGCATCTCGGCGCGCAGGTCGCTGTCGCCATCAACCGGCGGCACCGGGAAGTAGCCACCCTTGACGCTCGGGCGATGGCCCATGTTGCCTTCGGGATAGTCCTTCATGGAAGAGCCTGGACCTTCCACGCTGTCAATCTGATAGCTGGAGTAGTTGCCGCCGGTGCCAAACTTCACGCTGTCGAAAATGAAGAATTCAGCTTCGGCGCCAACGGAAACGCTGTCGCCGACGCCGCTTGACTTGACGTATGCTTCAGCCAGTTTCGCCGTGGCGCGTGGGTCGCGGGCGTAAAACTGTCCTGTCGACGGCTCGATGATGTCGCAGAACACGATCATGCTGGGTTTCGCCGCGAACGGGTCCATCACTGCCGTCGACGCGTCGGGCATCAGGATCATGTCGCTCTCGTTGATCGCCTTCCAGCCGGCGATCGACGATCCGTCGAACATGATGCCGTCGGCAAACGCGTCAGCGTCCATTGTCGAGACATGCTGCGCCGTGTGCTGCCACTTGCCGCGCGGGTCCGTGAACCGCAGGTCCACGTATTCCACGGAATTATCGGTGAGCATCTGGAGCGCCTTTTCCACGTCGGCACTCGCACTTTCGTTCGCCATTCTACTATCCCCGTTACTCAGCTAGTCGCCGTCAGGCCCCCATTCAGCCAGGGAAAGGGGCACAGCGCGGCTGGTTGCAGCCCCGCACCACGCGAAGCCTCATGAACCGGCCCTTGTTCATCATCTCCGTCAAGGGCCGAAAACGGATCCGCGGCCATGCTGTCCGGCTTGTGAGGGCGGCTGCGCCGGCCCGCCGTTGCATGCTGGCTAGATTGCGTCCTCCCCTCGTTCGCCGGTGCGGATGCGGATGACCTCCTCGACCGGAGAGATGAAGATCTTGCCGTCCCCAATGCGGCCGGTGCGGGCGGCATTGACGATTGCCTCCACCGCGCGTTCCACGACGGCGTCGTCGCAGATCACCTCGATCTTCACCTTCGGCAGGAAGTCCACGACGTACTCCGCGCCGCGATACAGTTCGGTGTGGCCTTTTTGGCGGCCGAAGCCTTTCGCTTCCACCACCGTTATGCCTTGCAGTCCCACCTCGTGCAGCGCTTCCTTCACTTCATCGAGCTTGAACGGCTTGATGACCGCTTCGATTTTCTTCATGTGCATCAAGCCCGGTGTGGCCGGGCCTCCCATTGATGTTCAGGCTGCCCGGTTCGCTTTGGGGACCCCAGCGTCGTGAACAGCGGCATAGGGTTGCATGTGACGTGCCAAGCGGCAACGAAGAACGTTATCTTGCGGCGCCACATCCTGCTGACCAAGCCATGCGCCGGCCCGCGGCACGTTGAACAGGACGGCGCCGCCACGACATCAAGCGGTTGATGCGGGCCGCTTCGCCACGCCGTTGGCCGTGGCGCCGCCACGGCAGGATCAGCCGGCCGCCTTCATGAGACCAGGTGAATGTCGCCCGTTTAAGGCCCGCCGTGGCGTCGATCTATACGCGCGTCGGCCATTTCGTGGGCTTTCCAACCCAAGCCGGGGGCGATATGCCCAACCGCCTAATGAACGGAGCGGCAGCTTATGCGCGGGGCCAACAGCTATCTCGGGTCGATCGGCACCACCATCTTCACGGTGATGTCCGCGCTCGCCGCCGAACACAAGTCGATCAACCTGGGGCAAGGCTTCCCCGACACCGAAGGGCCAGACGACGTCGTGCAGGCCGCCGCTGAGGCGTTGAAGGACGCGCGCAACCAATACCCCCCGATGCCCGGCCTGCCAGAACTGCGCCAGGCCGTCGCCGCGGCGAATCGGCGTTTCCACGGGCTGGACATCGATTGGGCCACGGAGGTCACGGTGACCTCGGGCGCCACCGAGGCGATCACCGCCAGCCTGATGGCGGTGCTGGACCCAGGCGACGAGGTCGTGCTGATCGAGCCGCTCTACGACACCTACGTCCCCGTCGTGCGCATGCTGGGCGCGATCCCGCGCATCGTCCGGCTGGCGCCGCCGCGCTGGGACCTGCCGCGCGCCGAGTTGGCTGCGGCCTTCGGGGCGAAGACCAAGGCGATCCTGTTCAACTCGCCGATGAACCCCTGCGGCAAGGTGTTCTCATTGGACGAGTTGCGGTTCATCGCCAACCTGGTGGAGCGGCACGACACCTACGCCATCTGCGACGAGGTGTACGAGCACCTCGTGTTCGGCAATGCGCGCCATGTCCCTCTGATGACGCTGCCGGGCATGCGGGAGCGGACAATGCGGATCGGCAGCGCCGGCAAGACGTTTGCGCTGACCGGCTGGAAAGTTGGCTACGTGACGGCCGGCGCCGCCCTGACGCCGCTGGTGCGGAAGGCGCACCAGAACCTGACGTTCACCACCGCGCCCAACCTGCAACGGGCGGTTGCAGTGGGACTGGCGAAGGACGACGCGTATTTCGCCTCCCTGGCGACGCGGCTGCAGGACAGGCGTGATCAACTGGCCGAGGGTTTGGCCTCGGTTGGGCTGTCCGTGCTGCCGACGCAGGGGACGTATTTCATCACCGCCGATTTCACCGCCTTGGGTTTTGATGGCGACGACGTGGCCTTCTGCCGCCACATCACGGAACAGGCCGGCGTGACGGCGATCCCGGTGTCGGCGTTCTATGAAACCGGCGGGGCGCCGCGGCATTACGCTCGCTTCGCATTCTGCAAGAAGCCAGAGGTGCTGGCGGAGGCAGTCAATCGGCTGCGCCGGCATTTCAGGGGACGGTAGGCTGACCGGCAGTGCAATTTTTCCGACCCCAGGGACATGCGAGATGCGCCACCAGCGGTCATGAGCGGAACGCATCAGGCTCCAAGCCAATCTTGCCCAGTGCCTGGCGGGGGGGGGGGGGGGTGGTGGCGACCGCCCGCCCGCCCCCCATC
>CAXTXZ010000003.1:3911-12537 GCA_964248015.1 uncultured Rhodopila sp.
TTCCCCCGGCCCGGGCCGGGGGTGTTTTCCCCCCTACCGGCGCCAGGCGAACCAGTTCGTGTGCCAGTCACCACTGCACTGATTGGCAGGCATGCTGGACAAGCGAACGCCGCCTGATGTCAGACCGCGTGAACTTTTGCCTCCCGCATCCAGAAGCGCAGCTTGCGGCAGGCTTCGACGAACTTCTTGGCATCAGCCGCCGTGTTCAAGGGAATGATGCCGTCGTCCATTTCGGTCAGGCCCGCTTTCGCGAACAGCGCCGCCGAGGCTTCGGAACAGCCGATGAACTTCGCATGGGCGTAGGCATCGTTGAGGAAGTCCTTCGCCGTTGCCTCCCCCAGCAGCAGTTTAGCCCCTTGCTCGGATACCAGCACGGCAACCGCGTCATAGAGCACTGACGGTCCGCCGTTCACCTTCTGCTGCGCTTCATGCAGGGTTCCGGCGCTGTCGGTGAAACCACCGACTTTCGGCGCCACCAGTTCAATCATGGCGCCCTCGGCCGTCGCCGCCGCCATCAGCGCCTTCAGCATGCCGGCGTCCGCGCCGTCACTGACCAGCACGCCGATCTTGCGGCCACGGAAGGTGTTCACCGGGTTGCCGATGATGCTCAGCGCCGGGGATTTCGCCAAGCTTGTCACCACGGGCCGCGCGGGTTCGGCGGCTTTGGGCATCGATCTCATGCCAAGGCCATCCGCGACCTTGCTGGCCAAGGCTTCGTCAACGTTCAGCAGATGGGAAACCACCCGAGCGCGGATTGCCGCCGTATCGACCTTGCTGAGTTCGAAGACGAATGCGTCCTTGATGTGCGTCTGCTCGATTTCGGTCTGGCTGAGGTAGAACTGGCGGGCCTGGCTGTAGTGATCGGCGAACAGTTCGCCCCGCGCGCGGCGCGTTTCGGCGGTTGGCCCTCCCGTCCTCGAGCGGAACCCACTAGCCGGGGAGTCGCGGGGGCCGCCGGCGGCCCCGCCCCAGGAGTTCGGTTCGTAGTTGGCCCGCCCCTTCGGGTTCGTCATCGCCATGTGCCCATCCTGCTGGAAGGTATGGAACGGGCATTTCGGCGCGTTGATCGGGATGTGGGTGAAGTTCGGGCCGCCCAGCCGCTTCAACTGCGTGTCCAGGTAGGAGAAATTGCGGCCCTGCAACAGCGGGTCGTTGGTGAAATCGATGCCCGGAACGATGTTCTGCGTGCAGAAGGCAACCTGCTCGGTTTCCGCGAAGAAGTTGTCGACGACGCGATCCAGCACCAGGCGCCCGACGCGTCGGATCGGCAGGATTTCCTCCGGGATGATCTTGGTGGCATCCAGCACGTCGAAGTCGAATGCGTCGGCGAATGCGTCGTCAAACAATTGCAGGCCCAGTTCCCACTCGGGGAACTCGCCGCCCTGGATCGACGCCCACAGGTCGCGGCGATGGAAATCCGGATCGGCGCCGTTCAGCTTGACGGCCTCGTTCCAGACGACGGATTGCATTCCGAGCTTGGGCTTCCAGTGGAATTTGACGTAGGTGGACTTGCCGGCGGCGTTGACCAGGCGGAAGGTGTGGACGCCGAAGCCCTCCATGAACCGCAGCGAGCGCGGCAGGGTGCGGTCGGACATGATCCACATCAGCATGTGGGCCGATTCCGGCGTCAGGGAAACGAAATCCCAGAAATTGTCGTGCGCGGTCTGCGCCTGCGGAAAGCCGCGGTCGGGCTCCTGCTTGGCGGCATGGATCAGGTCGGGGAACTTGATGGCGTCCTGGATGAAGAACACCGGGATGTTGTTGCCGACGATGTCCCAGTTGCCTTCCTTGGTGTACAGCTTGACCGCGAAGCCGCGCACGTCGCGCGCCACATCAGCCGATCCCTTGTTGCCGGCGACGGTGGAGAAGCGGACGAAGGCAGGGGTCTTCTCGCCGACGCGCCGGAAGATGTCGGCCTTCGACACGTCGCTGAGCGACTCGGTCAGCTCGAAATAGCCATGCGCGCCGACGCCGCGGGCATGCACCACGCGCTCGGGGATACGCTCGTGATCGAAATGGAAGATCTTTTCGCGGAAGTGGAAGTCTTCCAGCAGGGCCGGGCCTCGCGGGCCGACGCGCAGGGTGTTTTGGTCGTCGGAGACCGGAATGCCCTGCTGCGTCGTCAGCACGGGAACATCGCCGCCGGCGACCTGGTGGGTCTCGCCGCCTTCTCCCCTGTGGATCTTGGCGTCCGCGATATGGGCGGTGGTCAGTTCGTTGGATTGGGTCTTCGATGCCATGCGACAACCTCTTCATAATTGGCAAGCGCACCGCGGCCACGGTGCTTTAACGACGCGGCATTAGCGCATTCAATAACGCAACGTTCAAGACGAGCGCTTAAACCCGGACAGCAGGTTGGCTCAGGCCACGCCGCCGCGTGCCGCCACGGGCCAAAGGCACTCCACGCGACCGTTGCGAACACCAACGTACCAGTCGAACTTGTCAACCGTCGGATCGCAGTGGCCAGGCACCAGCCGCAGCTTTTCGCCCAGCTTTGGCGATGCCGTCTCGCTGCCGACCAGCAGCTTGCCGTGTTCGTCGGACGCGCTGGCGTAGCGGATATCCGGCCGCTGCCACACGGTCGGCATGCCGGAATCCACCGCGACCGCCTTGTGTCCCGCATCCAGCACCGCGACGCCGGGCTGGCTTGCGCTCATGACCGTGGACAGCACGAACAGCGCGTGGCGGAAGGTCGAGACGGGCGCGCCATCCGCGTCCAGGTTGCGGGCATAATCAGCATCCATGAAGACGTAGCTGCCGGCCTGCATTTCGTTATAGACGCCGGAGCGCGACTCGATCTGGAACGTGCCGGTGCCGGCGCCGCCGACGATGGCGCAGGACAGGCCTTGCTGGCGAAGCTGTTCCACCGTCCGACGGGACGCATCGACAGCGGCGCCGATCAGCGCCTGCCGTTCCTCGGGCGTGCGCTTGTGCTGGGCGCTGCCCTGGTAGGCTTGCAGGCCGCCGAAGATCAGGTGCCTGGAGGCGGCGATCCGGCTGGCCAGCGCCACCGCGTCCGGTCCGGGCCGCACGCCGCAGCGGCCGGCGCCGACGTCGATCTCGACCAGCACCGTCATGCGGATGCCGGCGCTTTCCGCCGCCGCCTCGATCGCCGCGACCTGCCGCGCGTCGTCGGCGCAAACCGCGACCTTGGCGATCCGCGCCAGGGCGCATAACCGGGCGAGCTTGGCCGAACCGACGACCTCGTTGCTGACCAGGATGTCGGGAACGCCGCCCCAGGCCAGCGCTTCCGCCTCGGCCACTTTCTGCACGCAGTTGCCGACCGCGCCGCGGGCCATCTGCAGCTTGGCGATGACCGGCGACTTATGGGTCTTGGCGTGCGCCCGCAGCTTCACCCCGGTCGGGGCAAGCAGGGCCGCCATGGCATCGAGATTGTGCTCGAAGGCGTCGAGGTCGATGACCAGGGCCGGCGTGTCGATCTCGTCTTCGCGCATGCCAGGAATGGCGGGGGGCGTCTGCATCATCGGCGGGTTCCTTCGCTGCACGTCAGGCGGGCAGGCGGGAGTTTCACCGCATTGCCCCGCAACGGCAACCCAAGGGCGAAGCGGCCCGCCAAGGCACACGGGCCGCCCGAACGCAGTTGCCTGAGATGATGCATCCAGGCCGTTCATTGGCTGCCCGAGCCATGGGCCTGTCGCGACCAGGCCATGCGTCAGCGCGCACGCCTCCGCCCGCCTGACGCGGACATTCCCAACCAAGGTTCAATCGTGCTTCAGTCGTGAGGCATCATCGGCTCAAGGGAGCAGGCAATGGCGGCTTACATGGTTGTGCAGGCCACGATCACCGACGAAGGGCAATTTGGAAAATACCGTGCGGCGGTGATGCCGCTCATCGCCAAGCATGGCGGCAGGCACGTAAGAGGTGGACCTGTTGAACGGCTTGAAGGCGAGCCGGATGGGCGGGGTATCGCCTTGTTCGAATTTCCCTCCATGGACGCGATCCACGCATTCTGGAACGCCCCGGACTACGTGCCCGTGAAAGAACTGCGGCGCGGCGCGGCCACCTTGGATATCTGGGCTGTTCCAGGGGCCTGACCGCAAGGCGCCAGCGAGCGACCGCCTGACGCCGCGCGGTTCCCCACGAACCCAACCTGGTCTAGACCCAGGTTCGCGACAACCAGGGGAAACCGGCCATGTGGCAGCCATCCGATCGCTATCCCGATCCCAATGTCCAAGCACTGGACCCCGCCTTCAACACGCTGCGCCTGCCGCTGGCGTCCGTGGAGCGCCTCGCCACCGGCTGCCGCTGGTCGGAAGGGCCGGTCTATTTCGGCGACGGACGCTATGTCCTGTGGAGCGACATCCCGAATGACCGCATCCTGAAATGGGAAGAAGAAACCGGCGCCGTCAGCGTGTTCCGCAAAACGTCCTGGAACGCCAACGGCAACACCCGCGACCGCCAGGGCCGGCTGGTGACCTGCGAGCATCGCGGCCGCCGCGTCACCCGCACCGAGCATGACGGCGCCATCACCGTGCTGATCGACAGCGTCCAGGGCAGGAAACTGAACTCGCCGAACGACGTGGTGGTGAAATCGGACGGGTCCATCTGGTTCACCGACCCGGCCTTCGGCATCAGCGGCTATTACGAGGGCGAGAAGTTCCCCTCCGAGATCGCCCCGGCGGTCTGGCGCGTCGATGGGCAGACCGGCGAGGCGACCATGATGGCGGACGACATAGAAGGTCCGAACGGCCTGGCGTTTTCCCCGGATGAATCAATTTTGTATGTGGTGGCTTCCCGTGCCGCGCCGAACCGGCTGATCCGCGCGTTCGATGTCCTCGACAACGGCATGAGACTGGCCAACAACCGTGTCTTCATCAACGCGGGCGCCGGCACGCCTGACGGCTTCCGCGTTGACATCGAGGGCAACCTTTGGTGCGGCTGGGGCATGGGAGACGCCGAGCTTGACGGCGTCAGGGTGTTCGACAAGGCCGCGACGCCGATCGGCCATGTCGCGCTGCCGGAACGCTGCGCCAATGTTTGTTTCGGCGGCCGGTTCCGCAACCGGTTGTTCATGGCGGCGAGCCACGGATTGTATGCGCTCTACGTCAACACGCAGGGCGTTGCCGGCGGCTGATCAGCGCATCCGGCTGAGCGCCCGGTGCACGCCCCAGGCTGCCGCGGCGCAGGCCAGCAACACGGCGGCGCACAGCGCGGCGTCGCTCCAGTCGCCCACTTGCAGCCGCTCAAGGGAAAGGCCGGCCAGTTGCGCCGGATAGATGTGGACGGGCGCCCAGACGAAAGCCGAGGCAACGTTGGCAAGGAGGAAGCGCCGCTGGCGCATCCCGGCCATGCCGGCGACCAGGGGCACGGTTGACCGCAGGACCGGGATGAACCGGCAGAACGCCACGCTGGCCGATCCATGGCGGCTGAAAAAACGGATGGCGCTGTCCAGAAGATCCGGACGGCGGGAAAACGGCCAGAGGCCGCGCAACCGGGCGCTGTAACGCCGGCCAAACCAGAACGAGACGAAGTCGCCGATCACCGCCCCAAGGATCGCAAGGGCCAGGAAAGGCAGCATCGGCTGTCCCGCCATGGCGGCGGCCCCCGCCGTCGCCATCAGGATCGGCGTGCCGGGGATAAGGATGCCCAGCACCGCGACGGCCTCAATGATGGCAGCCAGGAAAACCACGAGCAACGCGAAGCCAGGGTTCAGCGCGATAAGATCGACGCCGGCGTTGATCCAGGACCACATCAGATCAAGGTGTCTCTTCCGTTGCAAAGGATGGAATCATTATGCGCGGCCCCCGTGCGCAAAGGAAGTGCCACCGCCCATGCTGGCATCGCGCACGGAAAATATATACAAGGTGGAATTGGTTTTGTTCGACTGCCACAATGCCGTTGCTGCAATGCCGTGGATGTTGCTCCGTGTCAGGCCAGTTGGGGGCGGCGCGACAAATTCGATCAAACGTGGTGACTTGTATTTGACCCAACAAACCGAATATGGCGCGATGCAGGAAAAGCCGTTTCATCCTGGCCGCTTCCGCCTGTCATTCCTCACCTGACAAAGAGCTTGGGAGTAATCACGTATGCACGCTCGTAGTGCGATCCTTGCGACGGCTTTGCTGGCCGCGCCCATTGCAGCGATGGCACAACCGATAGAAGGACTCTATGTCGGCGCCGGCGCGGGCCTGCACGCGCCGCAGAGTCCGCGCGTGACGCCCTTGGGCGCGGGCTTTGGGCCAGGCCGCCCGTCGCTTGATGAGGGGTATGGCTTCAACTCCAACCTGGCTGTCGGTTACGGGCTGGGCAACGGGTTCCGCTTCGAGATCGAAGGCGACTTCATGCGCAGCGACGTCCGCCATCTGGAGGGCACGCGCTTCCCGACGGTCGCCAACGGCCATGTCCGCACCTGGGGCGCGATGGCCAACGCGATGTATGACCTCGATGTCGGTTCGCCCTATGTCTTTCCCTATCTCGGGCTTGGCGCCGGCTACCAGTGGACAAAGCTGAACCAGACGGGCGCCATCCAGGTCGGCGGCCCGTTCTCCTTCGGTACCAACGGGCAAAGCAGCGCGTTTGCCTGGCAGGCCATCGCGGGCGCGTCATTCCCTGTCCCGAACATGCCTGGACTGTCGCTGACGGCTGACTACCGGTTCATGGACATCCTCGGCGGCGAGAGATTCACCGGTGTCGGAACCACGGCCGCCGGCATCGGGCCATCCGGCGTGAAGCTGCATAACCAGTTCGACCACGACGTGGTGATCGGCGTCCGCTATGCCTTCAACACGCCGGCGCCGGCGCCGATGGCTCCGGCCGCCGTGGCTGCCCCCGCGCCAGCCCCCGCACGGTCGTACCTGGTGTTCTTTGATTGGGACAAGGCCAACCTGACCGATCGCGCTCGTTCCATCATCAAGGAAGCCGCCGACAACTCAACGCACGTGCAGTTCACCCGCATCGAGGTCAACGGTTACGCCGACACGTCCGGCAAGGCGCAGTACAACCAGGCCCTGTCGGTCCGCAGGGCCCAGGCCGTGGCCGGGGAACTGGTGCGGGACGGAGTGCCGCAGAACGCCATCAACGTCCAGGGCTTCGGCGACACGCATCTGCTCGTGCCAACCGGCCCCGGCGTGCGGGAGCCGCAGAACCGGCGGGTCGAGATCATCATCCGCTAACGTCTGACATGGTTGAACAAGAGGCCGGGGAAGCCATTCCTCGCCTTCTTGAGCTTGACCGGGCGGCGGATGCCCTGGTCAGGCATCGGCGACAGGGCGGACGGCGCTGGTTTAAGTCAAGGCAATCGGCGGATGGCGCCGAGCCTGCGGCCGCGGCAAAATGCCGGCCATGCAAGACACTCATGCCATCGACCGCGTCTCCGAAGAGCACCTCTGGGACCAGGTCCTCACTCGCCGCCCTGGCGCCGACTTCCTGTACGCCGTGACCACCATGGGCGTGTTCTGCCGCCCGGGCTGCCCGTCGCCACGGCCTTTGCGCAAGAACGTCCGGTTCTTCCGTTCCTCCCCGGAAGCCGAGGCTGCGGGCTTTCGGGCCTGCAAACGCTGCGACCCCAAAGGCGAGCGTGCCCGCCTCGCGCAAACGGTGGTGCGCGACGCCAGCGCCTTTATCGAGGCCAGTGAGGACATCCCGTTGCTGGACGCGCTGGCCAAGCGGTCGGGCTACTCCCGCTTCCATTTCCTGCGGATGTTCCGTGATCACACCGGCCTGACGCCGCGCGGCTACGCGGAAGGCGTGCGCGCGCGCCGGCTGCACACGGCCCTGGCGCAAGGCGGACGGGTGACCGACGCGGTGGCCGAGGCCGGCTACGGTTCGGAAAGCCGCGTCTACGAAAAGACCAACGCCCTGCTCGGCATGACGCCCGGCGCGGCCCGGCGCGGCGGCCAGGGAGAAACTATCCGCACCGCCTTTGCCGACTGTCCGTTCGGACGGCTGCTGGTGGGGGCCACGGACAAGGGCGTCTGCTTCATCGGCTTCGCGGAACCGGACGAGTCCCTCATGGGCGACCTGCGCCGGCGGTTCCCAAAGGCGTGCGTGACCGCCGACGACGCCGCCCTGAGCGGAACGGTTCAGGCTGTGCTGGCATTCCTGCGCGAGCCGAAACAGGCATTGGACCTGCCGCTCGACCTGCGGGGCACTGCCTTTCAGCAACGCGTGTGGCGCACCCTGTGCGGCATCCCCGCCGGCGAGACACGGACCTACGCGCAACTGGCGGCGCTGGCCGGCAATCCAAGGGCGGTCCGCGCCGTGGCACGCTCTTGCGCGGCCAACCCCGTTTCGCTCGCGGTGCCATGCCACCGGGTGATCGGCGGCGATGGCGGGTTGACAGGCTATCGGTGGGGCGTGCCGCGCAAGCAAGCGCTATTGGAGCAGGAACGGCGGCTGAGGGACTGACCGTATGAGGGCGTGAAGGGCGCCATCATCATTGCCAGCGCGCTCACTGAGCGTGCCCAGGCGTCCCGACAAGCGTCAGTGCGGGTCAGCCGTGTTCTTCTGGCCCGCGGCGGCCCGCTCGGAGGTTTCCAGTCGCTCCGCCGACCGCCGCTCGATGTCAGCCTGTTCCTGCGCCCGCACGGCGCCCTCGTAATCACCTTCCGTTATGCGCGCCTGGGCTTCCAACTCGGCCCAGCGCGCCGCGTTGCGGGCAACATCC
>CAXTXZ010000003.1:12637-27426 GCA_964248015.1 uncultured Rhodopila sp.
CGCGACCTCAGGGATCGATCCGGGCTGACGCCGACCCGGAGACGACCTCCTTGCCATCCTGGTTGGTGGTCGAGATGACAAGGTCAAGGATGTGCTGCCCGCCTTCCTCACGAATTGCCGCCACTGTCGCCTTCGCATCCAGCGTGTCGCCCGGCCACACCTGGTTGGTGAACCGCACGCCGAACTTGGTCAGCCGGCCGTCGCCGACATAGTTCGTCAGCATCTTGCCGGTCAGCCCCATGGTCAGCATCCCATGCGCGAAGACGCTGGGATAGCCGGCGACCTGGGTGGTGTAGACCTCATCCGTGTGCAGCGGGTTATAGTCCCCCGATGTGCCGGCGTACTGGACGATCTGCGTGCGCGACAGGTTCTCCACCACGCGCTCGCTGTGCGTGTCCCCAACCTTGAGGCTGGATGCTTTCAGTGCCATTTCGCTGCTCCCCTCAACCCTGGTCCACCGGGCGCTCGGTCGTCACCCCGACGCCGCGCGCGGTGATCACAAGCTCTCCGTTCTGGTCGCGGTATTCCGTGATCCGCTCGCGGAAGGTCAGCTTGCCGGCGCGCTTGCTTTCTTTTTCCCAGGTCTTCCCCGGCTTGGTTTCCACCGTCAGAACGTCGCCCGGCCGGATATGGCGGTGATACTCGAAATGCTGCTCCGCGTGCAGCCCGCCCGAGGATGCCGGCTTCTCATCCACGCCGGTCGGCCCCTTGGCGGAGCCGAACCACTTCTGCCCCGGCTTCGGCCGCAGGTAGTAGTCCGGGTCGAACTGCGCCACCGCCTGCGGGAAGCTGGGCGGGGCGATGATGCCGCCGGCCTCGGTGTCTTTCGCCGCCGCCGTGTCATGATACACAGGGTTGGTGTCGCCGATTGAGCGCGCGAACATCATGATATGGCTCGCTTCGACGGGAAATGTGATTTTGGCCAAGAGTCCCCTCCGTTCGGTAGTGCCGGAACAGGTTAGCAGGCTTGCGGAAAGAAGAAACAGGTGGCCTCGCGCATGAGGCGCCCGTTCCGCCGGCCTGGCAGGCGAGCCGCGTTGAAGTCAGCTTCGGTCGCCACCTTCAGCGGGCCGCGGCAAGTTGCCGGAACCGCCGAGGCCATCCAATTCCTGCGCGCGCCGGGCTGGCTGCCAAGAGGGCGTCGAGTTTATGCGGTTGGCGACATCCACGGCCACCGCGACAAGCTCCTGCTCCTGCACGCCCAGGTCGCCGCCGACCTTGCCGCCCGGCCGACGCGTTCCGCCGTGCTGGTCCACCTGGGCGACTTCATCAACCAGGGGACGGACAGCGCCGGCGTGGTGGCTTGCCTCGCGGCTGGCCAGCCGAGCCTCCGCCTGCCGACGGTGACCCTGCTGGGCGACCATGAGCGCATGCTGCTCGACGCGCTGGATGGCGACCGCGCCGCCGCGACCGACTGGCTGTGGGCCGGCGGCAAGCTGGCGCTGGCAAGCTGGGGCCTTGATCCCGACATGCCGCGCCACGATTGGGAAGCCGCGTTGCCGCCCGCCCATGTCGCCTGGCTGCGCGCCCTGGCGCTGACGCGCCGGGAGGGCGGTTACCTGTTTGTCCACGCCGGCATCCGCCCTGGGGTCGCGCTGACGGAGCAATCGCGTGACGACCTTCTGACGATGCGCCAGCCGTTCTTGTCAACCGATCAGGATCTTGGGGTGATTGTCGTGCATGGGCATTCCTCCAACCCCTCCGTGCAGATAGGCGCCAACCGGATCGGCTTGGACACCGGAGCGGGGATTGGCGGCAAGCTGACCTGCGCGGTGCTGGAAGACGACGTGGTGGGGCTGTTGTCGGTTTGAGCCATTCAATCCGGCGCAGCGCCGGCGTGCAGCGGTCAAGTCGCCAAGGCAATGATTCAACAATTCCGCCAGGACAGGCTTGAAGGCACTCGTGAAGTAAACAAGCACTCCATGGCATGCGAGGCAACAGCATGTCAGGCAATGCGGCTGCCGATCCGCGGAAAACACCGGTCAGCGCGAGCCATGCGGCGGACCGCATCCATTTTAACGAGCACGGATGGTCCTGGCCAGCATGCACAAGCCTTAACGAAAAGTCTTTTTGAAGAAACAAATGTCATGTGAAAGCAGTAATGACTTAAATCCATTGCATGGCTATGGTTTGTTCCCACGGATGCAGGGTCAGCGCCTTTCGATGGCTTTATTGAGCAAGCACGCAAACCTGACTTGCATCGGAGTCGTTCCTATTTGCCAAACCCGCCGGCCTGCATGATCACCATGGTCCATCAACCGACAAATGGTGTAGACAGCGCGTGCCGCAGGCGCGACCACGCAGATACAGGAGCATTGATGCCAAAGATCATCCCCGTCGCCACTTTCGACTGCGTCGTCTTCGGCGCGACCGGCGACCTGACGCTGCGAAAGCTGCTGCCTGCCCTGTATTACCGCTTCCGTGACGGCCAGATGCCGGCGGAATCCAGGATCATCGGCGCCGCGCGCTCTCGCTTGTCGGACGAGGATTTCCGTGCCAGGGCCGCCAAGGCGCTGGAAAAGCATGTGGCGTCGGCCGATCAGGACAAGGACACCATTGGCCGGTTCCTGGGACAACTGCATTACGTTTCGATTGACGCCACCGCCCCCGATGCGGACTGGAGCCGCTTTCGCGACTTGCTGGACAGCGCCCGTGTCAGGGTGTTCTACCTCGCCACCTCGCCCGACCTGTACGGCCCGGTCTGTCAGGCGCTGGCGGTCAACGGGCTGGTGACAGAGCAATCCCGCGTCGTGCTGGAAAAGCCGATCGGCCACGACCTGGCATCGGCCAAGACGATTATCGACAACGTCGGCAAGGTCTTCTCCGAAACACAGACCTTCCGCATCGACCATTACCTTGGCAAGGAAACGGTGCAGAACCTCATGGCGCTGCGCTTCGCCAACACCATCTTTGAGCGCCTTTGGACCGCCGACGTGATCGACCACGTGCAGATCACCGTCGCTGAAACCGTGGGCCTTGAGGGTCGCGGCGGCTACTACGACAAGTCCGGCGCGCTGCGCGACATGCTGCAGAACCATATGCTGCAGCTTCTCTGCCTGATCGCGATGGACCCGCCAGTCACGCTGGAAGCCGACCGCGTGCGCGACGAAAAGCTGAAGGTGCTGCGCGCGCTGAAGCCGCTGGAGCCGCACGAGGTCGCCTCCCTGACCGTGCGCGGCCAGTACACCCAGGGCGCGATCGACGGCAAGCCCGTTCCCGGCTACCTCGCGGACCTCGGCGCGGACGAGCCTTCGTCAACCGAGAGCTTCGTCGCCCTGAAGGCCGAGGTGCGCACCTGGCGCTGGGCCGGCGTGCCGTTCTACCTGCGCACCGGCAAGCGCCTGCCGTCAAAAGTCTCCGAGATCGTCATCCAGTTCCGCGCGACGCCGTTCTCGTTGTTTCCGCCGGAAGCGGCGGAATGGCGGCCGAACACCCTGATCATCCGCCTGCAACCCGAAGAGGGCATGCGGCTGGAGATGATGACCAAGGACCCGGGGCCGGGCGGCTTGCGGCTGTCGCCGACCGGCCTGGACATCCGGTTCGAGAAAACCTTCGGCAAGCGCTTCCCCGACGCTTACGAGCGCCTGCTGATGGACACCGTTCGCGGCAACCCGACGCTGTTCATGCGCCATGACGAGGTCGAGGCCGCCTGGACCTGGGTCGAACCCATCCTGGAAGCCTGGGCCGCCCGGCCAGACCTGCCGCGTCCCTACCCGGCGGGGAGTTGGGGCCCAACGGCGGCCATCGCGCTGATTGAACGCGATGGGCGGACCTGGCACGAGGAAATGGAGTAGCAAGCGTCTGATCAGGTTTTGAGCGACGGGTTCGCTTGGTGCGTCGCCGCGCCGTGACCGTGATCAGGCCCACGCCATGATGCTCTAGAAATCACGCGCCAGCGTGGCATTGAGAAAATCAAAACCATACCCACGGTCTGAGCCTGCCTGGATCAATGACAAGGAAGCTCTATGACCACTCCTGAACCCGCAATCATGCCACCGGCTTCCACCGTGGGCCGCATGCGCAAGACGGTGGCGATAACCGGCGCGGGGTCTGGCATCGGTCTCGCCGCCGCGCTGCATTTCGCTCGGCAGGGCTGGCAGGTCGGATTGATCGGCCGGGGAGAACCCGCGTTGCGCGACGCCTGTGGCCAGGTCAGAATGGCTGGCGGCGCCGGCCATGCCGCCCTGGCCGACGTTTCGGACTCCGCGGCCCTCGACCGTGCCGCCACCGAGATCGAGGCCATGCTTGGCTCCATTGACGTCTGGGTCAACAACGCCGGCATCAGCTTCTACGGCAAGTTCAGCGATGTGCCGCAGGACGCGTTTCGCCGCGTCATCGACGTGAACCTGATGGGGACCGTCAACGGGACGCGCATTGCCCTGGCGCGGATGCGGTCGCGCAACCGCGGAACCATCGTGCAGGTGCTTTCCGCCATTTCCTATCGCGGCGTGCCGCTGCAATCGGCCTACTCGGCGACCAAGTACGGCCTGCGAGGCTTCACCGAGGCAGTGCGCGCCGAGTTGATCAACGACAGGTCAGGCATCCACATCACGATGGTCCATCCGCCCGCGGTCAACACGCCATTCTACAGCCATGCCGGCTCGGTGATGGACAAGACGCCGCGCCCGCCCCCGCCGATCTACCAGCCGGAGATGATCGGCGAAGCGATCTACCTCGCGGCGACATCCAACCGGCGCGAATGGCGTGTCACCGGGTCCACGCTCGGGTTTGCGATCGGCAACAAGATCGCGCCGGGCGTGATGGACAACCTTGCCGGCCTTGTCGGGGTTATGGCGCAGAAGACGACACGCGAGCATGTCATGGCTGTGCGCGACATGAACACGTTCGAGCCATCCTCCAGGCCCGCGAGCATGCACGGGCCCTTTGACAGCGAATCGCTTAAAACCAGCGTGCAGTGGGCAATCAACAAAAGCCCAGGCGTCATGCGCTTCGGATTGGGCCTGCTTGCGCTGGGATTCATCAGCGCGGCAACCCGCCGGCGGTAACAGCCGTGACTGGGCGGGCCAGCCACGCCGAGGCATGGCCCTTCCCGCCGTCAGCCGAAATGCTAAACACACCCGGATGACCTCCACCTCCACCGCACCCGCCTTGGTCCGCGCCGGCACCCGAGGCTCTCCCCTCGCCCTCGTCCAGACCCGCGCCTTCCTGCGTTCGCTCGGCCATGGCGAGGAAGCCATCATCGCCACCACCGGAGACGCCGTGCAGGACCGCCCTCTGGCCGACATCGGCGGCAAGGGCCTGTTCGCCAAGGAAATCCACGAGGCGCTGCTGGACGGCCGCATCAATTGCGCCGTCCACAGCCTCAAGGACCTGGAAACCGAGCTGCCCGCCGGCATCGTCCTGGCCTGCGTCCTGCCGCGCGAGGATCCGCGTGATGTCGTGGTGCTGAACGCGCCGACGGAACCGCGGCCGGATCCGTTCGCCGCGCTGCCGCAAGGCGTGGCCATCGGCACCTCCTCGGTCCGTCGCCAGGCGCAGTTGCTGCACGCGCGTCCCGATCTGCGTGTCGCCTCCATACGCGGCAATGTGCAGACTCGGCTGCGCAAGCTGCGGGAAGGCGAGTGCTTCGCCACCCTGCTGGCCCTGGCCGGCTTGCTCCGCCTCGATATGCGCCTGCCCGCTTCCGTCACCCTGGACCCCGAGACAATGGTGCCCGCCGCCGCGCAAGGCATCATCGGAATCACCGCCCGGGCTGACGACCTGCCTTTGCTCGCCACCCTGGCCGCGATCGAGGATGCCAATTCGCGCATCGCCGCCACCGCCGAACGCGCCATGTTGGCGGCTCTTGATGGTTCCTGCCGCACGCCAATTGGCGCATATGCCCGTATGTGCCCCGACGGCAGCCTGACACTGACTGGTTTGGTGGCCCGCGCCGATGGCAGCTTCCTGCTCAAGCGCGCCCTGGCTGGCGCGGCGACGGATGCTGCCCGTTTGGGCAACGAGTTGGGGGCCAGCCTGCGAGGCGACTCACCCGCCGATCTGTTCGGCTGACGCACAAACCGCGGCAGTCAACGCAACCCGAACGCAACCCTTGCGTTCCTAATGCCAATATTGGAGTGCATTACCATGAAACTGTGGACAATTGCCGTGGCTCTCTCGCTTGCAATGGCTGCCGGAGCGGTTGATACCGCGCAGGCCAAAGGATGTCTTAAAGGGGCCGCGGTCGGTGGGCTTGCCGGCCACGTCGCGGGCCATGGCGTGCTCGGCGCCGCAGGTGGCTGTGCCGTAGGCCATCACATGGCGTCGAAGCGGGCGCAGGCTCAAACGCAGCAGGACGTTCAAACGCAGCAGGGTGTTCAAACCAGGCCATAACATGCGTCAGCGATAGCCGGCGTAAGAACAACGGTTTTGGAATCGTGCTTAAAGGTTCCAAAACCCGTTTCTCGGGTTATGCCGCTAGGGGAAAAGCTCTCCTTGTGGCTTATTCGTGCGCAAGCACCCAGTCATTGATAAAGCTGGCTAGCCCGTTGGCGCGGAAGTCACGCCGCAACAGCGCCTCATCGTAGCCGTTGCACACCCAATCAAGGAACGTCATGCGGCCTTCAGCCTCGCGCTGGAACCGCAGGAAGAATGCATCCAGGATGCCGGTCCTTGCCTGCCGGATATGGCCATGGCGCAGTGACAATTGCTGCATTGCCTGGGCAGCGGTCCCGCCCTCGAACATCACGATCAAACCGGCGGCCAGGCCGGCTCGGTCGGCGCCTGATTTGCAGTGCATGATGGCCGGCGTCTGCATGCTTTCATAGATACCATGGAACCGCAGGATGCGCTCCTTTTGCGGCGCGCCCCGGCTTTCGAACGCCATGTCATGGAACGCCAAGCCCAGTTCCCGCGCAGCCTCCCGCGAGAGCGCGTCCGAACCGCTTTGAGTTTTGCCGCGCAGGTTGATCAAGCTCCGCAACCCTAGGCGGCGTGTTAAACGACGCAGGCGAAACGGCGTCGGATGGTTGCAGCGGTAGATCTTGCCTGGCACAACTATCGCCAGGTTGCTCCATGCCAGGCGGAACAACGCGTGGTCTATGAACAGCGAATCAATCCAGGCCATGGCGCGGCCACGCCAGGTGCTGAGTTCGCCTTTGAAGATGGAGTTCATGCGGACAGACCAAGTTCCCCCAGGTTGCGCCCATATGGGCATGCTCATGCGTCGCGCGCAAACAAAGCGCGGATGGCATTCCGCGTTTTTCAACCATGCCACTGGTTCAGTTCTTGCGTGCGATAGCAACTGTCGTCCAGGGAACTGCCACTCATGCGCCTGAACACCAGCGCCAGCTTTGAGACAATCCCGCTGCAAGGTCCGTTCGGCGCCGAGATCCGTGGCCTTGACCTGTCATGCCTCCTTGATGCGGAAACCTCTGAAGCGGTGCGCCATGCTTTCCACCTGCACGGCATTCTGCTGTTTCGTAACCAGGATCTGACGCCTGCCCAACACATCGCCTTCAGTCGCCTTTTTGGCGCGCTGGAGGAGCATGTGCAGACCCAGTTCCTGTTGCCCGGCCATCCTGAAGTGTTCATCGTCAGCAACCAGACGATGAACGGCAAGCCGATGGGCGCCACGAATTGCGCGCTGACCTGGCATTCCGATCATTCCTATCACGCGCTGCCCAGCCTGGGATCGCTGTTCCATGCGATCGTTGTGCCTCCTGAAGGAGGCGATACGTGCTTTGCCGAGATGTACCGGCCCTATGCTGAATTGCCGGCAAGCACCAAGGAGAAAATCGACGGCTTGCATGCCGTGCACGACTACCGCCGTCTGGTGGAAACGCAGTTCCCCCATCGGCTGCCGTCCATCAGCGCCGAGTCGTTCGCCCGTGTGCCGCCGGTGGCGCATCCGGTGGCGCGCACGCATCCCGTGACCCGGCGAAAGTCGCTGTTCCTGGGGGGCAACGTGATCTCCCACACCATCAAGGACAAGCGTCAGGACAGCCGTGATATTGTTGTGGACCTGCTGCAATGGGCGACGCAGGACCGCTTCGTTTACCGTCACGCATGGCGGAAGGGCGATCTGATCTTCTGGGACAACCGCTGCACCATGCATCGCGCCGGCGGCTACGATGACGGCACGCGCCTGCGGGTCATGCACCGCACGACGCTGCTCGGCGGCGTGCCGTTCTAGGTCACGACAGGCCAAGCTCTGCCTGCCCCGACCCTGAAGCGCCATCATGCCGACCAGCCCTGGAAAACGTGACAGATTGCGCCGGCCGCTTCCGGTCAGGCCAAGGCGTTCACGCGCTAAACCACCTTTGCCGGATCAGTGTTCGCGCCGCACACCACGATGCCGATCTTGGCATGCGCCGGGGGCTGCCAAGCCCTCGACAGCAGGGCAGCCGCGGCGGTGGCCCCGCCCGGTTCGGTGATCAGGCGAAACCGGTCCCACAACAAACGCTGCGCCGCCAGGATGTCCGCGTCCGGCACCAGCACCGACTGGCTGATGAAACGCTGCGCAATGGGAAACATGAGCGCGCCGGATTGCCGAGCGCCCAGGCTGTCGGCGGCGAGGCCACCGACGGGTGCGGGCACCGGCTGCCCCGCTTGCAAGGCGTTGTGAAGCGTCGGGCAGCCCTCCGGCTCCACGCTGATGATGGCGGCACTGCCGGCGTACCAAGCCGCGATGCCGCCGACCAGGCCGCCGCCGCCGGTGGCGACCAGGATATGTGTCAGCTCCGGCGCATCCTGCTCCATTTCACGGCCAACGGTTCCCTGCCCCGCCAGCACGTCGGCGTGGTCATAGGCATGCACCTCCAGCGCCCCGGTTTCGGCCTGGCGCACGCGCGACGCGAGCAGCGCCTCGGCATAGGTTTCCCCGCCTTGCGCCACACGGGCGCCATAGCTGGCGATGCGGCTGACCTTCGCGACAGGCGTGCCGCTCGGCACGAATATCTCGGCCAGCAGGCCAAGCCGGCGTGCCGCGTAGGCGACGGCGGCGCCGTGATTCCCGCCGGACGCCGCGATGACGCCTGCTTCTGGCACGACTGTCGATAACAACCGATTGAACGCGCCACGCGGCTTGAAGCTGCCGGTGTGCTGCAACAGCTCCAGCTTCAAGGCCACGGGTTGGTCAATAGCAAAATCCCTTCCATGCACACGCATAAGTGGCGTATGGTGTACATACGTTGATATGCGTTCCGATGCGGTTGCGATGGCGTTTCGATCAATCATGGTCGCGGACGCTGCCATGCGTCGCGCTCAGCCACAAGTTGCTTCCTTTTCTGCTGCGGTGCGATCAGAGTGCGTCTTCATGCACATCCAGCGCCAGCGCCATGGAAGCTGCGTTTCACGGAACCACGACGCGATCTTGCTGGTCGGGCCTCCGGGATGTGGCAAATCCGATCTTGTTCTTCGCCTTATGGCGCATGGCTTTGAACTGGTGGCCGATGATCGGGTGAACATCCTGGACGGCATTGTCTCCTGCCCCGAGCCGCTGGCCGGCCTGCTTGAAGCCCGCGGCATCGGCATTGTGCGGCTGCCCTATCGGCCTCAGGCACGGCTTGTCCTGATCGTCGATCTGGCGACGCGTGCCGACCGGCTGCCAGTTCCAAGGGAAGACCCTGAGTTGCGCGTGCCCATTGTCTGCATCGACCCTGCCGCGGTCTCGGCTGTCGAACGTGTCGCCCTGGCGTTGGATTGCGCGACCGGTCGGGTCAGGCAGGCCGCGGGCGCCTTCGCCGCATGAGCGACAACACACGCCTCGCGGTTGTCCTCGTCACCGGCTTGTCGGGCGGGGGGAAAGCTTCCGTGCTTCGCGCGCTGGAAGATGTCGGGTATGAGGCGGTCGACAACCCGCCGCTGCCGATGCTGGAAGATATGGTGGCCCGCGGCGACCAAAAGCTGGCGGTTGGCATCGACGCGCGCACCCGCGGCTTCGATGCGGCGGCCGTGCTGGATGCCCTTTCAAGGCTGCGCCTGAACCCCAGGCTGCGTGTGCACATGGTCTATGCCTGGGCGGACGAGAACACGCTGCTGCGCCGCTACACTGAGTCGCGCCGCCGCCATCCCCTGGCCCCCAAGGGCCGTGTCACCGACGGAATTACCGCGGAACTGGCCCTGACTGATGGGCTGCGGCAGCAAGCCGATCTTGTGCTGGACACGTCGGACCTGCCGATCGCTCGCTTGCGTCGGCTTATCGAGCAATACTTCGGCGCCTATGCGGCCGAGGATCAGGCGCGCATGGTGGTGACGCTGATGTCCTTTGCCTACCCCAAGGGACTGCCGCGCGAAGCGGATCTGGTATTCGATGCGCGCTTCCTGCGGAATCCGCACTACGACCCAATATTACGGTTCAAGACCGGATTGGACCCTGACGTCGGTGCCTATGTCGAGCAAGATCCCGACTTTGAAAAGTTTTTTGCTCGCCTTGTCGATTTAGTCCTGCTCGTGCTGCCGAGATTTGTGCAAGAAGGCAAGAAATACGCTACTATCACAATTGGGTGTACAGGTGGCCAACACCGATCTGTGCATCTTATTGAAAAATTAGCGAAACATCTCACCTCGCGAACCACGGTGCAGCAAGCGGGCGCGGGACAGGAGGCCCTCTGGCGGGTCTATGTGACCCATAGGGAGCTTGCGCGGGATGGGACTCCGGAAGGTTTCCTGATGGATCGCCCGGTTGCGCGCCAGGACGATTCAGACTTAGACAATGATGCGCAAGCCTTACCGGTTCAGGCGTAGGAGGCCTGGGGCATCACGATGGTCACACCGACGACGCGGCTGACGCCCATGACGTGGGCCGGAGCCAAGATACGGGTTATCGCGAAAACGCGGACCCGACCCGCAACAGGCTGGCGCCAGCGCCAGGAAGCTCGTCAGGTCACCTTGGTAAACACATGATTGGCATGGTCCTTGTCACACATGGCCGCTTGGCCGACGAACTGCGCTCCGCCATGGAGCATGTCGTCGGGTCCCAGCGTAACGTCGACACGGTCTGTATCGGGCCGGAAGACGACATGGAAAACCGCCGCGCCGAAATCGAGGCCTGTATCGGACGCTGCGACACCGGCGACGGCGTTGTGCTTCTGACAGATATGTTCGGCGGAACACCTTGCAACCTCGCGATCTCCATGATGGAGCGCAAGGGCGTGGAAGTGATCGCGGGCGTGAACCTGCCCATGTTGGTCAAGCTGGCCAAGGTTCGTTCCAAGCAGCCCTTGGCCGACGCAGTCACCTGCGCCGAGGACGCCGGACGGAAATACATCGCGGCCGCGTCGCATGTCCTGCACGGCTGCAAGGTAAACGGGTCCGGTGGAACCTGCGGATGACCGATGCTCCGTCCGAGCAGCCGGTCCTTTCCCGCACCGTCACGATCTGCAACAAAAGAGGACTGCACGCCCGCGCAGCAGCACGCTTTGTCACCATGGCGGAGCGCTTCGGCGCATCCGTCGACGTCCTGAAGGACGGCCAGGTCATCTCCGCCCGGTCCATCATGGGGCTGATGATGCTTGGGGCCGCTCGGGGCTCCGATATCGAGTTGCGGGCGGAAGGCTGGGACGCCAAGGAAGCGCTGGACGCTTTGGCAGCCCTGGTCGAAGCCGGCTTCGATGAACAGGACTGAGCCGCCGTCCCCGCGCCACAAGCGAGCTAGCCAAGCCACCCCGGCGGCGCCCGGTTCGCGCGCCGAGCGCAAATTCGCCGGCATTCCGGTTTCCGCCGGAATTGGCATCGGGCCAGTCTTTGGCACAACCGAGCCGGAAGCCGTCATCACCCATCACAAGATCACGGCGCCGGAAATCGCCGCCGAGATCGCGCGCCTGGAGGCCGCCATTGCCCAGTCCCGCAAGCAACTTGCGAAGTTGCGCGCTCGGCTGGCCGTGCTGCCCGAGGAAAGCCAGGCCGAAATCGCGCCCCTGATCGACGCCTACATCCGCATGCTTGGCCCGTCTCGCCTGATCCGTGGCGTGCGCCAGCGTATTCAGGACACGCTGCTGTCCGCCGAAAACGCCGTCATGACCGAAGCCCAGGCCATCGGGGACGCGATCATGGCGCAAGCCGGACCCGCTTTGTCAGCCGAGGACACGGCCGGATTGCAACGCCAGGCGGACGAGATCGGGGAACTGGCGCGCCGGCTGGTGCGCAACCTGACGCGGTCGCCGTTCCGCAGCTTCGCCGGCTTGCCGCAGGGCGCCATCCTGGTTGCCGAGTCGCTGCGGCCGGCGGATGCCGCGTTGCTCGACCCGTCGCGGCTTGTGGGCGTCATAACCGAGGAAGGCGGCTCTGACGGCCATACGGCGGTGATGCTGCGGGCGCTGGGCGTGCCGGCGGTGCTGGGCGCGGCCGGCCTGGCGCACGCGATGCAGCCGGGCGACATGGCGGTGGTGGACGGGATTGCCGGCACGGTGGTGCTGAACCCGTCAGACGAGACGCTGGCCGAAGGCCGTCGGGCCGTGACGGCCTTCACACGGGAACGACAGCGCTACGCTCGGCTGCGGCGCCTGCCAGCGGTGACGTCCGACGGGGAAGCCGTGGAATTGCAGGCGAATCTCGAGCTGCCCATTGAGTTGCCCTTGATCGTGCAATCAGGTGCGGTGGGAATTGGCCTGCTCCGGACCGAGTTCATGTTCATGAACCGTGAAACCATTCCTGACGAGGCCGTGCAAACCGAAAGCTACCGCTCGATCATCGAGGCGATGCACGGCGATCCCGTCACCATCCGCGTGCTGGACTGGGGCGGCGAGAAAGAAATCGAGGCACTGAGCCTGGCCGGCATCGTGCCGGAGATCGCCGACGCCAACCCGGCGCTGGGCCTGCGCGGCATCCGGCTTCTGCTGCGCCGGCCGGAGCTTCTGGAGACGCAGTTCGCCGCGATCCTGCGCGGCTCGCTGGCCGGTCCCGTGCGTGTCCTGCTGCCGATGGTGACAACAGTCAACGAGGTGCGCAAGGCGCGCGAAATCTACGAGAGGGTCGCCAGGCGCCTGCGCCGCCGTGGCGAGAAGCTGCCGGAGAAGCTGCCTCCGTTGGGCATCATGATTGAAACGCCCGGCGCTGCCTTGTCCGCCGACGCCCTGGCGCTGGAGGCGGATTTCTTCGCCATCGGCACCAACGACCTGACCGCCTACACCCTGGCCGTGGACCGCGCCGAGAGCGACGTGGCGGAGCTGTACGACCCGATCCACCCGGCGGTGCTGCGGCTGGTGCAGTTCGCCACGGAGGCGGCGCTTAGGATGCGCATGCCGGTGTCGATCTGCGGAGAGCTTGCGGCGTCGTCCCGGTTGACCCCGCTGCTGCTGGGGCTGGGAGTGCGGTCGCTGAGCATGAACGCGTCGGCGATACCAAAAGTCAAACAGGTTATCCGATCCGTCGAGATCGGCGATTGCATCCGTTTCGCGCGGCGGCTGATGGAGCAAGGCGACCCGGAGCGGATACGGTCGATGCTGGACGGGTTTGGCCGGGGTGGGACATAGGGCAATCTGGCCGCTGATGTCACCCAACGATGAAAAGGCAGTGCTGGTGATACCGGATTTCCAAACCCTGATGCTGCCGGTCCTGCGAACCGCCGCCGAAGGCGAGGTAAGAATATCGCAAGTGATGGAACAACTCGCCGATCAGTTCCGCCTGTCACCGGAAGAGCGTTCCCATCTTCTTCCGTCCGGAAAGCAGACAACCTTTTCCAATCGCGTTCACTGGGCGAAATCTTTCCTTGGCAAAGCCGGGCTGGTGGCGCTGACGAGACGGGCCTATTTTCAGATCACCGACCGGGGCAAGGAGGTGCTTGCCGCGCCACCCGAACGCATCGACATAAAGTATCTCAACCAATTCCCGGGCTTTCAGCGCTTCCGGGAAAGGCAGGCCCAGGCCGAGCAGGAAGACCTCGTTTCGCCGCCGGCTGCCGATGCCACGACAAGCTTGACTCCGGACGAAGTGATTCGGCGCGCCCATCGTCAACTGGATGACGCGTTGGCCGATGAGCTTTTGCAACGCATCCGATCCGGTACGTCAGCCTTCTTTGAAAGCCTGGTCGTGCGCCTGCTTGTGGCGATGGGCTATGGGGGTGGCTCGGTTGTGGATGTGGACAAAGCGCTTGTGGGCGGCACAGGTGACGGGGCATTGATGGCGTCATTGACCAGGACATACTGGGCCTCGATCGTATCTACGTGCAGGCGAAACGATATGCCGCTGGAAATACGGTAGGCGCTTCGGCCATCCGGGATTTCTTTGGCAGCCTTGATCGCTTCAAGGCCAGCAAAGGATTGTTCGTCACCTCCTCGGCATTTTCCACCGGGGCACGTCAGACATCTGAACAACTCAGCAAGCGGATTGTCCTGATCGACGGCGACCAGCTTGCCCGCCTGATGATCCGGCACGGTGTCGGATGCCGCATTGAGGAAACGTTGCACATAAAAACAGTCGATGGGGAGTTCTTTGGGTGAATTGCACAACAGGATGCGGTGATCCCGCTGATGAATATAAGCATAACAAAATGAACTGCCTAAGCAACCTGAGTAAGCGGCCAAGTTCTTGCTGAAGGCAAGCTTGAGCAGTTGCCGGTTTCAGAAACGTGAGTCGCGGCGACGCTATTCCCATGCGAATACAGCGTTTCGCATCCAGGAGAAGCCGCCGTGTGGTTTCAACGCACGTCTGTCGCGCTTACGCGGCTCGCCCTTTCGCTTGTAGCCCTCGCCGTCGCCCTTCCGGCGCGGGCGCAGTCAGTGAGCCTACAGCAAATCGCAGTCCAGTTGAGACTGCTATAACCGCAATGCCGGAAGCAGCCTGTGGCGTCCTTGGCGGTGAGGCTGCCCAGAGCCGGACCGAGCGCCTGTTCGAGGGCCTCTGTGGCGCGC
>CAXTXZ010000004.1:0-909 GCA_964248015.1 uncultured Rhodopila sp.
CTGAATGGCACAGCGTTCCCGCCTGTCCCGTTCAGCACGCTGCCTTCCAGGTTAGTCCTTCAGGGGGCGCCGCTCGCCAACAAGATAGCCACCCGCTACGTCGAGACAATATGGCTGGCCAGGTCAGCCTTGGAAGCGTTGATAAACGTGATGCTGGTGTTGTCTGACAACGTCAGGGTCGTCGATGCGGACGTCGAATTCGGGTTTGCGGCCGAAGTCGCGCTCGCCAGCGCCGCGCCAGCCGCGGAAGCGCCGTATCCCGCCAGCATTATGGTGTCATTTGCATTGAAATCAGTAACCGTGTTGACGCCGCCGCCAAGGCCGCTGTCGAACATGAAAACGTTCGCGCCCGCGCCGCCGGCCAGGGTTGATGTTCCCACGCCGCCTTCAAGGGTGTCATTGCCGTTCCCGCCAATCACCGAGGCCGTGCTTCCCGCGACTGAGCTTCCCGCGACGGACACGGCGGTTGCCGACAAGGCGGCGTTCAGCGTCTCGTTGCCCGCGCCGGCGGCATAGGACGCCGTGGCGCCGCCCGACGTGCCGTCATAGGCAATCGCCCCGCCGGCGCCGCCAAACAGCGATGAAGCCCCGTTGCCCATGATGGTTGAACTGCCAGATCCACCGACGAAAATCAAAGGCCCCGTCCCGCTTGTGACATACAGGTCGGCGGCGCCCCCGGCGGCATCAATGGACGCAAGGCCGGTGAACAGGTTGACCGTGTCGCTGCCGCTGCCTTGCGCGGCCAGGTCCAGCGAGCCGGACCCCGCGTTGATCGTGGCCCCGCTGCCGCCAAGCGTGATGGCCGACGAGCCGGCGTTCAGGCCCATGACGGCGCCGCTGCCCTGCATGGCGGCGGCAAGGCTGGAAGATCCCGCATTGCCGAACACGGTCGCATTGTCGCCCGTGACC
>CAXTXZ010000004.1:919-24368 GCA_964248015.1 uncultured Rhodopila sp.
GCATCAGCCCGGGTGCCCCAACCGGGGGCATTGGCCCCCCGTCACCACAGGGGGGGGGGGGGCGACGCCGGCGCCCACAAGGGCGGATGCGCCTGACAAGGTCGCGTTGATCGCGCCGGCGCCGCCGAAGACGGATGCGCCGCCGCCGGACAGGTTGGCCGAGAGCTGGCCGGAATTGGCGAACACGGAAAAGTCGTTGCCGCTTGACGTGACGGCGACGGGGCCACCCGGCGCCATGCCAACCGTGTTTCCCGAGCCGGTGTCCAGGATAGTGGTGGAACTGGCTCCCGTATAGATCGTGTTCCCTGAACCAGACGTCGTGATCGCCGACGTCCCTGCCACCAGCCCTATCTTGCCGCCTGTTCCAGCAAGATCGGCATTCGTGGCGCCGCTTCCTCCGTAGATGACGCCATTGGCGCCCGTCATCGTCACGTTGGCATTGCCGGCGCCAATCCCGATGACGTCGTTGGTGCCCCCTGTCGTGATGAAGGCCGTTGTTCCGGCGGCGCCTGTCGCCACAACCCTGGTTGTGCTGCTGGAGGAACCACCGGTGATGGTGTCGGAGCCCGAGGAGTTAACGGTGCTGGCCCCCGACACCGAGATCGCGCCGGCTCCTGACGCGGACACGATATTGCTCGTGCCGCTTGCCTGGATCACGTAGCTGCCGCTTGCGCCGATCGTGTTGCCGCCGCCGCCCGCCGCGACCGTGGAGTTGCCCGAAACGTTGAAGTCGCCGCCCGCCAGGCCGCTTATGATGTTGGCGTCGGAGCCGGTCAGCGTGGCCGGCGTATCGCCTGAAGCCACGACAACGTCATAGCCGGTTGGAATGGTCGCGTCGACGGAGCCGGGACCGGTCAGGAGCAACTCGGTTCCGGCGTTCGGGACGTTTGGCGGGACCAGCCCCCCCACCGGCGGCAGGATTGCCTGCTGCCCGGCGCCAGAAACAGTGTTGGCGTAAAACTGGCTGAAGTTCTCTTGCAGCGCGCGACCAAGGGCCGCGGCAAGCTCATTGCCGCCCTGTATCGTCACAGTACCGGGAGATCCGGGTATCGTCACTGCCGTCATTACGCTCTCCGTCCACGATCGCCGAGGGCCGGGGGGCCTGGATCATTGACGCATTATATGCATTAAAGCCAAATTAGCAACAATTTCGCATCGTAATGATGCGCCGGCTTGACTGCCTGCGCCAAGCCTTGCCCCACCACGGCAAACCGTTGCATGGGAGCAGCATGTTTGCCACCCTAATTGTTGCGAAACCATCCTTGTCCGCCGGGGTTAGTTAATGCGTCCACTGATGCAATGACCTGGCATGGGCAATTCAAATGGCGCTTCGGGCCAAAGCTTCCGCAGCCTTCAGGGACGCAGCCAGGAAGACCGTGACGAAGACAGAATGAACCAGGCAGCGGCCTATCTGCCTTTGAACACAGGGCGACGCTTCTCCATGAACGCTCGACGGCCCTCAATGTAATCCTGGCTGTCAAAACAGGCTTTCACCAACCGGTCGCATGCCTCCATGTCAGCGCCGTCGCCATGCCCTAGTTCGGTCACTGTCCGCTTCAGCGCATGAATGGTCATGGGCGCGTTCTCGCTGATCGTGGCGCAGTACTGGCGCGTGCAGGCCTCCAGCGCGTCATCCGCCACCACCCGGTTCACCAGGCCCATGCCCAGCGCCTCGGTGGCGGAAAAATGCCTTGCGGTGAAGAAGATTTCCTTGGTGAAGGAGGAACCGACAAGTTCCATCAGCTTCTTCACGCCGGGCGCGGCGTAACCAAGGCCCAGCCGAGCGGCGGGAATGCCGAAGCGCGCGCCTTCAGCCGCGACACGGAGGTCGCAGCCGACCGCGATCGCCAGGCCACCGCCGATGCAGTACCCGCGGATCATGGCGATCGTCGGTTTGCCGCAGGCGATCAGCCGCCGGCTGGCTTCCCCGCTGACGCTGTCATAATGCGCGTTGCCTGCCTCGGAGGAGCGCGCTTTCTCGAACTGGGAAATATCGGCGCCGGACACGAACGCCTGCTCGCCCGCGCCCTTCAGCACGATCACTCGGACGGCGGGGTCCTGCTCAAAGCGATCAAGTATGGCTGGAATGGCTTCCCACATGTCCAGCGACACGGCGTTGCGGCGGGCTGGCTTGTTGAAGGTCATCCAGCCAATCGGCCCCTCGACCCCGGCAATCATGTTCTCGGTTGACAGCGGAATGTTGACCGGTGCGTTCACGTTCAGTCTCCTGCGGGGCAGTGGATGGCATGGGATGCTATCGTGCCGCAGGCATGCGGGAACGCCAAGCCGCGACATGCCTGTCCGGCGGGATCAAGGCGTTGGTCCTGAGGGGATGGGGATGACGTTATCGCCGCGATGAGCCTGCCGTCACGGCTACAAAAGAAAAAACGCCATGCCGATCAGAAGCACGATGATGAAAACAACGGCCGCGACGATGGCATTGGTGAACCCTGACCACATGCGGATGCGGTCCTCTGTGAGCGCGTCAATGCTTTGCGGCCCGGTGAATTGCGCAGCGCTGTGATCAGCCATCAGATCTCCGGTCTAGGCAACGAGGATGTCCTTCGGTTTTATGGCAGGGCAGCAGGCCACGGCAAGGGGTTTACCAGGCAGCGCCCGGAATCGGGCTGATCGCCGCGGAGACCGGTTGCCGCCGACACCAGGGCGGCCGGGTAGATCACATGTTCCTGGCGCAGCACGCGGGCAGCGAGGTCGTCCTCGGTATCCCCGGACAGCACGGGAACCGCGGCTTGGGCCAGGATGGGGCCGGCATCCATCTGCTCGGTCACCCAGTGGACGGTGCAGCCATGCAGTTTCACGCCGGCGGCCAGCGCGCGGGCATGGGTGCGCAAACCGGGGAAAGCCGGCAGCAGGCTGGGGTGGATGTTGAGCATGCGGCCCTGCCACGCGTTGACCAGGAAAGGCGTGAGCAGGCGCATGTAGCCGGCAAGGCAAACAAATTCCGCCCCGGCGGCGCGGAGGGCGTGATCGATCGCCGCTTCATGGCCCGCCCGGTCATGGCCAAAGCGGCGATGGTCAAACACCTGGGCCTGGATCCCCGCGGCCCGCGCCATGGCAAGCCCAGGCGCGTCCGGGTTGTTGGACACCGCCAGCGCGATGCAGGTGGGATTGCCAGGATTGCGGGCCGCCTCGATCAACGCCGCCATGTTGGAGCCTCGGCCGCTGAACAAGATGGCCACGCGGCGCTTGCTGCCGTTCATTCCGTCAGCCATCCGGCGGCTCGCTCGATCCGCGCCTCGGCGGGACCGTCCGCGGCTTCGATGACGCCGATGTGGCTGACCGCTTCGCCCTGTGCCTGCAACAACCGGATCGCCGCATCCGGGTCAGGCACGACAAGCGCCATGCCGACGCCGCAGTTGAAGACGCGCAGCATCTCGTCCGGCGGGATTCGGCCGGCGCGCGCCAGCCAGCCGAAGACGGCTGGCACCGGCCACGTGGCGTCCAGTTTGGCGACGGTCCCTGCCGGCATGACACGCGGCAGATTGCCTGGCAGCCCGCCGCCCGTGACATGGGCCGCAGCCTTCAGCAACCCCGCACGATGCAGCGCCAGCACCGAGCGCACATAGATCCGCGTGGGCGACATCAACGCCTCGCCCAACGTCAGGGAGCCGGCAAAGGGCGCCGGGTCCGACCAGCCCAGGCCGCTGGCCCGCGCCACGCGGCGGACCAGGGAAAAGCCGTTCGAGTGAACGCCGGCGCTGCCCAACCCAAGGATGTGGTCGCCCGGGCCGATGCGGCGGGGCAGCAGGCTGCCGCGCTCCGCCGCGCCCACTGAAAAGCCGGCCAGATCGAAGTCACCCGCCGCATACATGCCGGGCATTTCCGCCGTTTCGCCGCCGACCAGGGCACATCCGGCCTGCCGGCAACCCTCGGCAATGCCGGCGATGACCGAGCGGGCCTGCTCCACCGACAGTTTCCCCGTCGCGAAGTAGTCAAGAAAGAACAAGGGTTCGGCGCCCTGCACCACCAGGTCATTGACGCACATCGCCACAAGATCGATGCCCACGGTGTCGAGCAGCCCGGTTTCGCTGGCTATCTTGAGTTTCGTGCCGACGCCATCCGTCGTCGAAACCAGGACAGGGTCGATGAACCCAGCGGCCTTGAGGTCGAACAGCGCGCCAAATCCTCCCACGCCGCCCATGACGCCGGCGCGTGTCGTGGCCCTGGCGAGCGGCTTGATCGCTTCGACCAGGGCATCACCGGCATCGATGTCGACACCCGCCGCCCGATAATCCAGGCTGCCGCCGGATGGCGGCGCCGGATGCGCGCCTTGGTGATCCGCAC
Organism: uncultured Rhodopila sp.; assembly: GCA_964248015.1. GTDB lineage: Bacteria > Pseudomonadota > Alphaproteobacteria > Acetobacterales > Acetobacteraceae > Rhodopila. Next base: position 5,225 of record CAXTXZ010000004.1, read on the forward strand.
TGGTCATGGGAAACCTCTATATCTCAATCTGCCAGGTGAATGAATGGCGGCTGCCAGAAACCATGGGGGGCCGAGCAACGCAAATCACTGGTTGACGTGTCATTTGACGGACGACGAATGGGAAGCAAACGCCATGCATGACGGCGCGCCGGCTGGCCGGCAAGTCTCCGCCGCCTTTTTCAATCCGGCCAATATCGTAACGTTTGGCCGGCTTTGCCTGGTGCCGTTGGCGTTCTTGTCGGTGCTCGACCATCGGACGGGCCAGGCGTTCGGGCTGTTCGTGGTGGCGGGGCTGTCGGATGCGCTGGATGGCTGGCTGGCGCGCCGCCATGGCGGGAATGCCCTTGGCGCGGTGTTGGACCCCATAGCCGACAAGGCCCTGCTGGTAACCATGTACATCACGCTCGCAGCCGTTGGGGCGCTGCCAGGCTGGGTGGCGATCCTGGTGGTCTTCCGCGACATCCTGATTGTGGGAGGCATCGTCATGTTCGCCGTGTTGGGGCACACGCTGGCGATCCGGCCCTTGTTCATATCCAAGGTGAACACGGCCTTGCAAATTGTCCTTGTCGCGGCGTGCCTGCTGCACAGCGGGTTTGGCCTGGGCGTGGGCGGCTTCACGACGCTCTTGATCTGGTGCGTGGCTCTGACGACACTGGCCTCGGGAGCGGCTTATGTGTGGAGCGCAGTTCGTGGAGATTGACGTGCCGGCGGCCGATCAGGGCCTTGCGCTCGCGGAGGCTCCGACCGAGCCGGCGCCTGCCCTTGCACGGACCTTCCATGCGACACGGACGCAACGCTTTGCCCTGATCATTGGGTTGCTTGTTGTCTTCTGGCTCGCGTTGCAGCTTTTCGCCTCGGTGCTGGCGCCGTTCGTGGCCGCCGCGGTGATCGCTTACGCGCTGGACCCGCCGACGACCCGGTTGACGCGTTTGGGCATGCGCCGCGGCGGCGCGGCCTTGGCCATGTTGCTGACGCTGATCGCCGCGGCGCTGTTCTTTGCGCTGCTGCTTTACCCGCTGGTGATTGTCCAGATCGGCCTGCTGGTCAACCGCATTCCGCAATACGCCACGCTGCTGCAGGGCTGGGCGCGGGAGGTCCTGACCCATCTGCAAGAGAATTTCGGGCCAGAGGTGGTGAACGACAAGCTGCGCGACCTTGTCAGCGGGCAGGCTGGATCGATGCTGAGCATCCTGCTTTCCACGGTCACCGGCGTCATAGGCGGGGGTTTCGCGATCTTCAACCTGTTGTCGCTTGTTGTGGTGACCCCCGTGGTGGGGTTTTACCTTCTGCGCGACTGGCCCGGCGTTGTGAGAAGGATCGATTCGTGGCTGCCCTATCGGTACGGCGGCGTGATACGCGCCCAGGCGCGGGAGGTCGATCGCATCCTGTCGGCCTGGGTGAGAGGCCAGGCGCTCTGCTGTGTTTTCCTGGCGCTTTACTACGCGTGCGGCCTGACCGTGGCGGGGCTGGACCTGGGCTTGATCGTTGGGCTGACCGCGGGGTTGTTGTCGTTCATCCCGTATGTCGGCTCGATCACCGGCGGGGTTACCGCGATCGGGCTGGCGCTGGCGCAGTTCCCCCACTGGAGGGGGGTGGCCGTCGTGGCGGTGGTTCTGTTTGTCGGGCAGATCCTGGAAGGGTATGTCATTTACCCTAGGTTCCTGGGTGACAGGGTCGAGTTGCCGGCCGTCTGGGTGATTTTCGCCTTGTTCGCGGGCGGAGCGGCGTTCGGCTTCCTGGGGGTCATGCTGGCCGTGCCCGTGGCGGCGACCATTGGCGTCCTGTGCCGCTTCTGGCTGCGTCGCTACCTTGCAAGCCCGCTTTACCTCGATCCGCCTTCCGCCTGATGGCGATCGGGCGCCTCCAACTGGCGTTGCCATTCCCGCAGCCGGCAGGCTACGAGGCCATGGATTTCATCGCCGCCCGGTCAAACGAAGCGGCGCTGTCTTGGTTGGCGCGCGGCGACTGGCCCGAGCGACGGCTGGCGATCTGGGGACAGGACGGTTGCGGCAAGACCCACCTGGTTCATGCATGGGCGCGGCGGCACGATGCCGTGCTGCTTGCAGGCCCCATGCTGCACGACCTGGCGCTTGTGCCTGAAGCGGGCGCACTGGCGCTGGATGACGCCAACGCGGTCGCGGAAGATCATGCCTTGCTGCACCTTTTGAACACCGCCCGCGATCGCGGGTTGTGGGTTTTGCTTTCGGCACGGTTGCCGCCGGCTCGGTGGCCTGTCCGCCTGCCCGACTTGTCCAGTCGCCTCCGCGCCATGGCGGCCGTTGAAATCCATCAGCCCGAAGATGGCCTGCTGCATGCCCTGCTTGTCCGGCTGCTGGCGGAGCGCCAGCTTGAGGTCGCGCCGGCCGTGCAGGCATGGCTGCTGCGCCGGTTGCCGCGTTCGCCGGCGGCGCTGCGCCAAGCTGTGGCATGCCTGGATCGGGAGGGTCTCGCGTTCGGCAAAGCCATCACGCGTCCCCTTGCTGCCCATGCCCTGATGGCCAAGGGATTGCTCGCAGGTGACGAGGGCATATCGTTGGCGCCGTCCTGTCAAATCCGCGGCCTTCTGTAGGACCGGCCCGCGCCCGCGTCGGTTGGCGCCAATGCCGACCAGGTTCTTCCGGTGTTTGCAGGCTGCGAAGGGACTTGGGCCTGCCGACCACAGGGTTAGGGTGACGTTTTGCTGATATCAGGTGATACTGAGGCGCGGAGGCCATGAGTACGCACAGTACTGGGCACGCATTCAAGGGAATTGGCAGGATGTTGACCAAGAACAATGTCGCGGAGCTGCCTATGCGGACCCAACTGGTCCCGGCAGATCCCTATTCCCACGTAGCCGAGGCAGGCATCGGGCCGGAAAGCCCGGATCGCTTCATCAATCGCGAGCTATCCTGGCTGGACTTCAACCACCGCGTCCTGGAAGAGGCTGAAAATTCCCGGCACCCGATGCTGGAACGCCTGCGCTTCCTGTCGATCAGTGCCTCCAACCTGGACGAGTTCTATTCGGTGCGCGTCGCCGCGTTGATCGGCCAGGCCAAAGCAGGGGCAACCCTTACCTCGGCCGACGGACGCACCGCCGCTCAGCAACTCGCTGCCATCAAAATTCGCGCTGAGTCGCTGCTGGCGGACCAGCAACGCATTTTGAAGGACCTGCTGGATTTGCTGAAAGGCGCCGGCGTCGAACTCTGCGCCACCCAGAGCTTGACGGACACGGACAAGGCCTGGCTTGAAGCCTGGTTCATGGAGCGCGTGTTCCCTGTTGTCACGCCCCTGGCGATCGATCCGGCGCATCCGTTTCCCTTTATTCCCAATTTCGGCCTTGTGCTCGCCCTGTTGCTGGTGCGGGAGGAAGACAGCCAGGGCATGCGAGGCCTGCTGCCGCTGTCCAGCCAGGTCGAGCGGTTCATCCGCCTGCCCGCCGGAGAGGCAGGGACACCCATCCGGTTCATCCTGCTGGAAGACCTTGTCGTCCTTTTCCTGAACCGCGTGTTCCCCGGCTTCCGCCTCACGAGCTACGGCATGTTCCGGCTGATCCGCGACACCGACGTGGAGTTCGAGGAAGAAGCCGAGGATTTGGTCCGATCATACGAAACCGCCCTGAAACGCCGGCGGCGCGGCGTGGCGATCCATCTGGAGATCGCGGAGGGGATGCCGCCTGAACTGCGCGAGCTGGTGATCGACGAACTCGACGCCGCGGCGGATGAGATCCACGATGGCCAGCGCCTGCTGGGCTTGGCCGACACCAAGCAACTGATCGTCGACAACCATCCGGAGCTGCTGTTCGCGCCCTACACGCCGCGATTCCCCGAGCGCATCCGCGATTTCGGCGGCGACTGCTTCGCCGCCATACGCGCCAAGGACATCATCGTCCATCATCCATATGAAAGCTTCGATGTCGTCGTTCAGTTCCTGCGGCAAGCGGCGCAGGACCCGGCGGTCATCGCGATCAAGCAAACCCTGTACCGCACCAGCCGGGACAGCACGATCGTCAATGCCTTGATCGAGGCCGCCGAGGCAGGCAAATCGGTCACGGCCATGGTGGAACTGCGCGCTCGTTTTGATGAAGAGGCGAACATCCGGCTGTCACGCCGCATGGAAGCCGCCGGGGTGCAGGTGGTGTTTGGCTTCACCGGCCTGAAAACCCACGCCAAGCTGTCGCTGGTTGTCCGGCGAGAAGCCGGAGCCATACGATCGTATGCACATTTTGGCACCGGGAACTATCACCCGATCACGGCGCGCATCTACACCGACCTCAGTTTTTTCACCACCGACCCGGCGCTGACCCGTGATTCCGCCAGGCTGTTCAACTTCATGACGGGCTATGCTCGGCCAGAGGCAATGGAGGAACTGGGATTCAGCCCGCTGACCATCCGGACCAAGCTGCTGGAGATGATCCATCAGGAAACCAGCTTCGCCAAGGAAGGCAAGCCGGCGGCGATCTGGATCAAGATGAACAGCCTGACCGATGTAAGCCTGATCGACGCCCTTTACCGTGCGTCCAGTGCCGGGGTGAAGGTCATGGCGGTGATCCGCGGCATCTGCTGCCTGCGGCCCGGCGTGCCCGGCCTGTCGGAGAACATCCGGGTCAAATCAATCGTGGGACGCTTTCTGGAGCACGGCCGCATCCTGGTGTTCAGCAACGGCCATTCCCTTCCCAGCCGACATGCGCGGATCTTCATTAGCTCCGCCGACTGGATGGAGCGCAACATGGACTGGCGCGTTGAAACGCTGGTGCCAATCCACAACGCGACGGTGCATGCCCAGGTGCTGGACCAGATCATGGTGATCAATTTGAAGGATTCGCTGCAATCATGGGAACTGGACGCTGATGGCGCCTGGAACCGTGTGGCCCCAGGCCGGAAACCTGTCTCGGCGCATGAGTACTTCATGACCAATCCCTCCTTGTCCGGCCGTGGGACGGCGCTGCATGGGCCGGCCGTGGCTTCCTCGGTGGCTGGCGTGCCGTCTCCTGTCGCCGGCTTGGGATCGACCGGTGTCGTGGGTGCAAGGAGGCAGAACAGAGTGAACCAGGATTAGCTGATGTACCCTATCGCTCCTCCCCAACCGCCGCGTTGCGGTGTCGTGGACCTTGGCTCGAATTCGGTGCGCCTGGTTGTCTACGAGGGCAACACCCGCAACCCGATGCCTATATTCAATGAAAAAGCCGTGTTGCGGCTTGGCCGGGGCATGCAGGCAACCGGCCGGCTCAATGTTGAAGGCATGGCCCAGGCGCTGACTGTCATGCACCGCTACCATGCGGTCGCCCGTGCGATGGGCGCGACGCCTTTCGAGGTTCTGGCAACCGCGGCAGTCCGCGACGCGGAGAATGGCCCTGCCTTCGTCGAGGCGCTGCGCGAGCGGCTGTCCGGCGTGCCGATCCATGTCCTGTCGGGCCAGGAGGAAGCCGCCTACTCCGCCGATGGCGTGCTCTGCGGCATTCCCGCGGCCAACGGCATACTGGCTGACATTGGCGGAGGGTCTTTGGAAGTCGTGCGCCTGGCGCAAGGCGGACGCGGATTGTCGCAAACATTGCGGTTGGGCGTGATCCGCCTGGCGGAGCGGTCGGGCGGCGATCTGCTGAAAGCAAAAGTGATCGCGGAGGAGGACCTGCGGACGGTTCCCTGGCTTGGGCAGGCCAGCGGCAGCGACCTTTACCTGGTCGGTGGCGCGTGGCGTGCCCTGGCCCGTATCCATCTTCTGCAAACCAACTACCCGCTGAACATGGTGCATCACTACGCAATCAGCCGGGAAGAAGCCCGGAACCTGGCGATCCTGATCTCCACCGCTGGCAAGAAAATCCTGGAAAAATTGCCGGCCGCCCCCCGCCGTCGCATCGATGATCTTCCAGTCGCCGCCGTTGTGCTCCGCCGGCTGCTGAACCTGACCAACGTGAAGCGTGTGGTGTTCAGCGCCAGCGGGCTGCGTGAGGGCTGGTTCATGCGACGGATGCCGCAGGAGATTCGGGAACGTGACCCCCTGCTGGACGCTGCCTGCGAAATGGCTGCCCGTCACGGCCGCGATCCCTCCTTGCCGCCAGCCTTGATCGGCTGGACGCATCCTTTGTTCCCGGGCGAAACCCCGGCTGACGCCAAACTGCGGCAAGCGCTGTGCTGGGTGTCGGACATCGGCAGCCATGACCATCCGGAGTTCCGCGCGGAGCAAGCGTTCCTGCGCGTGCTGCGACAGCCGGGAATCGGGCTGGACCACCAGGCAAGGGCGTTCCTGGCACTGGCTGTCGCCATGCGTTACGAAGCTGCCTCGGATGCCGCCTTTCTTAGGCCAGCCAGGCTTTTGCTGGATGCTGCCGCCGCGAATCGCGCCGAGATACTGGGAATCGCGCTGCGTCTTGCCTACACCTTGTCGGCGGGCACCAAGGACCTGCTGGCTGGCACGCGGATACGCATCGAGGGCGCCAGGCTGGTGCTGGGCCTTCAGGCAAACAGCGGCGTGTTCGCCGGCGAAAGCGTCATCCGAAGGCTGGAGCGTCTGGCTCAGGCCATGGGACTGGAAGGCGTGGCCGAGGACGATGCCAGGGGAGTCGCAAGATGATACGTCAGGCCCACGCGCATGAGGCCACGGCCGTGCGGGATGTCGTGCTGTCAGCATACCAGCGGCATGTCGCGGTCATGGGAACGCCGCCAGGTCCGATGCTGGACGATTATGATGCGCGAATAGCGGCAAGGCAGGTTTGGGTGCTGGATGAGGATGGCGTCATTGCAGGCCTTCTGGTGCTGGAAGATGGCCCAGGCCATCTGTTGCTGGACAACATTGCGGTCCGGCCGGATCGGCAGGGTTCTGGATACGGCCGCACGCTGCTGGATTTTGCCGAAACCGAGGCAGTCCGGCGTGGACGGACATCCATCGTGCTGTACACAAACGAACGGATGACCGATAACATCGCGATCTATGCTGCTCGGGGCTACGTTGAACGTGAGCGGCGACATGAGAAGGGTTTTAATCGCGTGTACATGGAGAAGCGTCTATAGCGCATCGCAATCCAGTTGGGACTGCGATGCGCTATGGTTTGTTGTTTTCTAAGCAGATTCACGCCTCGGGCCGTTTCGGCCCTCCGGCGATCCGCTATAGGCTGAGTGGCCTCGGGGCGATCCCAGGCGGATTGGCAAGGCGGGTCGCATGGCAGGGGACAGCCCGGCCAGCGCGCCGCCGGCCGGCAAGCCCTGGCCTTGGTTAGATTGGGTCCCAGCCGAACACCTCGCCGGAACGATCCAGCGGCATGAAGCCTGCCTTCATCGCCGGGATGCAGTGATCGGCGATTGTTTCCGGCGTCCAGCCTTCCGCGCGGTGCACGATGCGGATGGGGCGAGGGGAGCTGAAAAGGATCATTTCGTTCATGCGGCAGCCGAACACTTGGCCGGTGACGCCCTTGGACGCGTCGGACGACAGGTAAACCGCCATCGGCGCGTTCTTGTCAGGCGTCATCTGCTGGATCTTCGCCACGCGCGCCTGCTGTTCCGGCGTTGTCGCCGGGATCGAACTCGTCATGCGGCTCCAGGCGAAGGGCGCGATGCAGTTGGAGCGGACGTTGTAGCGCTGCATGTCCAGCGCGATGGATTTCGACAGGGCGGTCATGCCGAGCTTGGCGGCTGAGTAGTTGGCTTGGCCGAAGTTGCCGATCAGGCCGGACGTGCTGCTCATGTGAACGAATGTGCCGCTTTCCTGCTTGCGGTAGTGCTCCGCCGCGGCACGGGAGACAAAGAAACTGCCGTTCAGGTGGACGGCGATGACCGACAGCCAGTCATCCTCGGTCATCTTGTGGAAGATGACGTCGCGCAGGATGCCGGCGTTGTTCACCACGGCGTCGATGCGGCCGAAATGATCCATCGCGGCCTGGATGATCTTTTGCGCCGATCCCCAGGCGGCAACGGATTCGGTGCATATTTCCGCCGCTCCGCCCGCCTGGGCGATCATCTGCTTGGTCTGCTCCGCCGGGCTTGCGGACCCCCCTTCCCCGGTCAGGGACGCGCCAATGTCGGCGACAATCACCTTGGCGCCCGCGGCCGCCATCATCAGGGCAATCTCCCGCCCAATGCCGCCGCCGGCGCCTGTCACGACCGCGACCTTGCCATCCATCATGCCTGGCATCATTTCCTCCTGTGTGTGAGGAGCCGAAATTAGGCGGGTATGGAGAGGTTGTGAACCCGGCCCTGGCACTGTGCGGCGATGGGGCTTTGGCGGCGCCTTTTGACGCTTCCGAATGCCCGGTTGTCCTGATGCATGTTGACGGCAAAACCTGCATCATGATTTGCCGCTGCCCGCACAGGTGAAATTTCACGGCGATATTCGTGTCTGGCGGCCGAACCCCTTGACGCACCCCGCATCATGCGCCATCTCGGGCTAATCAGGACTCTGGCAGTCCGGTTACCTTCAATGGATGGAAAGCAAGGGTTCGCGGCATGCTCCGGTTGTCAAAACTCACCGATTATGCCGTGGTGGTGCTCGTGCGACTGTCTGGCCTGCCTGGCGTTCAAACGTCGCCAGGCATTGCCGCCGCGACCGGCATACCTGAACCGACGGTCGCCAAGGTGCTCAAGACGCTTGCCGGCAGCGATCTGGTGTCGTCTCAGCGTGGCGCTCGGGGCGGCTATCGCCTGAACCGTCCCCTGTCCGCCATCCCGATCGCTGACGTGATTGCCGCCATTGATGGTCCCATCGCCCTGACCGCCTGTGTCGAAGGGTCGCCCATCGCATGCGAAGCCAAAAGCCTGTGCCCCATGCGAGGTCGCTGGGATCCGGTGAACGACGCCATCTACCGGGCGTTGTCCGGCATCACCCTGGCCGACATGCAGGTTTCCACAGCGCCAGTCTTTCACTCTGTCCAGGTCGCGCCACGCGCGGCCGCCGAATAGGATCATCGCATGGCTGCCGTCACAGAAACGCTGGATGCTGTTCAGGCTCTCACCCAATCCGGCTACAAGTGGGGTTTTGAGACCACGATTGAGATGGATCTCGCGCCGAAAGGATTGAACGAGGACATCATCCGGCTGATCTCCAGCCGCAAGGAAGAGCCCGCGTGGATGCTGGAATGGCGGCTCAAGGCGTATGCCGCGTGGCTGAAGATGACCGAGCCGCACTGGGCGCGCGTCGACCATCCGCCGATCGACTACCAGGACCTGCATTATTACGCGGCGCCAAAGAAGAAGGCGGGGCCAAGGAGCCTGGATGAGGTCGATCCGGAACTGCTGAAGATGTACGAGAAACTGGGCATCCCGTTGAAGGAGCGTGCCCTGCTCGCTGGCGTTGACCCGGACAGCGTCGAAAACACGCAGGTTGCGGTGGATGCGGTTTTCGACAGCGTATCGGTCGCGACAACGTTCCAATCCACGTTGCGCAAGGCGGGCGTGATCTTCTGCCCGATCAGCGAGGCTGTGCGGGAACACCCCGACCTGGTGAGGCAGTATCTCGGGACGGTCGTGCCGACGGGGGACAACTTCTTTGCCGCGCTCAATAGCGCCGTCTTCACCGACGGCAGCTTTGTCTACATTCCCAAGGGCGTCCGCTGCCCGATGGAGCTGTCAACCTATTTCCGCATCAACGCGCGCAACACCGGGCAGTTCGAGCGGACGCTGATCATCGCCGACGCCGGCAGCCATGTCAGCTACCTGGAGGGCTGCACCGCGCCGCAGCGCGACGAGAACCAGTTGCATGCCGCTGTCGTGGAACTGATCGCGCTGGACGATGCGCAGATCAAATACTCCACCGTGCAGAACTGGTATCCCGGCGATTCCAACGGCAAGGGCGGCATCTACAACTTTGTCACCAAGCGCGGCGCCTGCCGTGGCGCGCGCTCGAAGATTTCCTGGACCCAGGTGGAGACGGGATCGGCCATCACCTGGAAATACCCGTCCTGTGTCCTGCACGGCGAGGACAGCGTGGGAGAGTTCTATTCGGTCGCGGTGACCAACAACCGCCAGCAGGCCGACACCGGGACAAAGATGATCCACATCGGCAAAGGCTCGCGCAGCACCATCATCTCGAAGGGGATCAGCGCCGGGCGCTCTGACAACACGTACCGCGGCCTGGTGCGGATGCTGCCCAGCGCGGCGAACGCCCGGAACTTCACCCAGTGCGACAGCCTGTTGATCGGCGATCAGTGCGGCGCGCACACCGTGCCCTACATCGAAAGCCGCAACCTGACGGCGAAAGTCGAACACGAAGCCACCACGTCGAAGATCGCGGACGACCAGTTGTTCTACTGCCGCCAGCGCGGGCTTTCCGAAGAGGACGCCGTCGGCCTGATCGTCAACGGCTTCTGCAAGGATGTCCTGAAGGAGCTGCCGATGGAGTTCGCCGTCGAGGCGCAAAAGCTCCTGGCCGTTTCGCTTGAAGGTTCCGTGGGATAAATCAGATGCTGGATATTCGCGGCCTTGCCGCCTCGATCAACGACAAGCCCATCCTGAAGGGGATTGACCTGACGGTGCCCCAGGGCGAGGTGCATGCCATCATGGGTCCGAATGGATCAGGCAAATCGACGCTGGGCTACGTGCTCTCTGGCCGGGAGGATTATGTTGTCACCGGCGGCGCCGTGACCTTCAACGGCGTTGACCTGCTGGTGATGGAACCCGAGCAACGCGCCGCGTTGGGGGTGTTCCTGGCCTTCCAGGCGCCGGTCGAATTGCCGGGTGTCAACAACGCGAACTTCCTTCGCACCGCCTTGAATGCGATACGCCGGGCAAAGGGCGAAACCGAGCTTGACGCGGTGCAATTCCTCAAGCTGGCCCGTGCCGAAGCGAAACGTTTGTCAATGCCGGACGACATGCTGAAGCGCAATGTCAATGTCGGTTTTTCGGGCGGCGAGAAGAAACGCAACGAAGTGTTGCAGATGGCGCTTCTGCGGCCAAGGCTGGCGGTTCTTGATGAAACCGACAGCGGCCTGGACATCGACGCGCTGAAGATCGTCGCTGACGGCGTCAACGCCTTGCGTGGCCCGGATTTCTCGGCTTTGGTCATCACGCACCACCAACGGCTGCTCGACCATCTTGTGCCAAACCGCGTTCATGTGCTGGCGCATGGCCGCATTGTGCGATCAGGCGGTCCGGAGCTTGCCAAGGAACTGGAAAAAAGCGGCTACGGCGCGCTGATCGCGGAGGCCGCGTGACCACTGAGTTCTTCCTGGATCGCTTCACGGAATCAGCCGGCCGGTTGCCTGGCGATTCCAGCCTGCGCGCCGCCGCGGCTGACGCTTTCCGCAGCGCGGGCTTACCCGGCGCGACGCCGCGGCGGCGCGTCGAAGCCTGGAAATACACCAGCTTGCGCCCTGTCGCACAGGCGGATTTCCAATCCCGCATGGCGCCCCGGCACGAAGCGGAAACGACGCTGAGCCGGATGCCGCTGCTCGACGCGCCTCGGGCCGTCTTCGTTGACGGCAGGTTCCAGGGCGGATTGTCCGTCATGGCAGGTTTCCCGTTTGCCCGGTTTTCGGATCGGCCGGATTTCGGCACGCTGACATGGCCTGACCGCGAACCCATGGTGGCACTGAACACCATGCTGGCGGAAGACGGGGCGGTGCTGCGGGTGCCCGCTGATCATGATGCCGGAGTGTTGCAACTCGTCAGCATCGCGGCCAGCAACGGGCATTTCCATCCGCGGCACGGCATCCACCTGGCGCGAAATTCCCGGCTTACGGTTTTTGAAATCTCCACTGGTCAAGGCGCCTACCTGCTGAACACGGTGGCCGAGATCCACGTCGCCGAAGGCGCCCGCCTGACCCATATCCGGCTGCAGCAGGAAGCGACTGACGCGTTCCATGTCTCCACCTCCTACGTGGACGTGAAGGCTGGTGGCAGCTACGACAGCTTTACCCTGACGCTTGGCGCCGCGCTGTCCCGGACCGAGGTTCATGCCGGCCTGGCCGGCGCCGGCGCCACGGCGCAACTGAATGCCGCGCAAATATTGGCTGGCTCGCAGCACGCCGATTTCACCTCCGTGGTTGCTCACGCCGCGCCGGGATGCACGTCTCGCCAAACCGTCAAGAGCGTGCTCGCCGGCCAGTCGCGGGGCGTGTTCCAAGGCAAGATCGAGGTTGCCCGCGAGGCGCAAAAGACAGACGGCTACCAGATGAACCAGGCCTTGCTGCTGTCGCCCTACGCCGAGATCGACTCCAAGCCGGAGCTGGAGATTTTCGCCGACGACGTGAAGTGCAGCCACGGCGCGACCGTCGGGGAGCTGGACGCGGAGCAGATGTTCTACCTGCGCAGCCGAGGCATCCCCGACGCGGAGGCACGCTCCATCCTGGTGCGCGCCTTCCTGGCGGAAGCGCTGGATGCGGTGGCGGATGAGACGATTCGCCTGCATCTGGACAATGCCGTGGAAAATTGGTGGGAAAGGCAGAAAGCATGAACGTGATGACCCGCCCGGCTGTCCTGGATGTTGATCGCATCCGCGCGGACTTCCCGATCCTGACGCAGGCCATTCGCGGCAAGCCGCTGGTGTTCCTGGACAGCGCGGCCTCCGCGCAGAAGCCGCGCGTCGTCATCGACGCGATGGTCCGCGCGATGGAGACGCAGTACGCCAACGTGCATCGCGGGCTGCACTGGATGAGCGAGCGGACGACGGAGGCCTATGAGGCCACGCGGGATGCCGCGGCCGCTTTGATGAACGCGGCCGACCGCTCGGAAATCGTGTTCACCGGCAACAGCACGGGCGCGATCAACCTGCTCGCGCACAGCTATGGCCGCGGCGTGCTCAAGCCGGGCCAAGCGGTGGTCATCTCCGACATGGAGCATCATTCCAACATAGTGCCGTGGCAGTTGCTGCGTGACGCGCATGGGATCGAACTGCGTGTCGCGCCGGTCACCGATGCCGGCGAACTGGACATGGCGGCGTTTGAGGCGTTGCTGGCGGACGGCAAGGTTGGCCTGGTTGCGATAACCCACATGTCCAACGTCCTCGGCAGCGTCACGCCGGCGGAGCGGATTGTCAGCATCGCGCATGCCCATGGCGCCAAGGTGATGTTTGACGGCTCCCAGGCGATCGTGCATCGGAGGGTGGACGTCCGCGCGCTGGACTGCGACTTCTATGTCTGGACCGGCCACAAGCTGTATGGGCCGACCGGGATTGGCGTTCTCTATGGAAAGCGTGAGTTGCTGGAGCGGATGCCGCCGTTCATGGGCGGCGGCGACATGATTTCCTCCGTCACCTACGAACAGTCCACTTGGGCCGACGTGCCCCATAAGTTTGAGGCTGGCACGCCGGCCATCCTGGAAGGCATCGGCCTGAAGGCCGCCATCGATTATGTGCGGGCGATCGGTTACGACGCGATGGCGGCGCACGAAGCCTCGCTGACGGAGCATGCCCTGGCGCGCCTGGCGGCGATCCCCGGCCTGCGGGTGATTGGGCAGGCGCAGGAACGTGGCGGCGTCATCTCCTTCACGCTTGACAAGGCGCACGCGCACGATGTGGCAACCTTGCTGGATCGGCAGGGTATCGCGGTCCGGGCCGGGAATCATTGCGCTGAGCCGTTGATGCGCCGCTTCAAGGTGGACAGCACCGCGCGCGCCAGTTTCGGCGTCTACACGACGCATGGGGAAGTCGACGCGCTGGCGGACGGCCTGCTCCGCGTGCGGGAGTTCTTCGCGTGACGCAGGCCGATGGGTTCGAGGATCTGCGTGACCTGTACCAGGAAGTGATCCTGGATCATGGCCGCAAGCCGCGCCATGCGCGGAAGCTGGCGGAGTTCGACTCCACAGCCAAGGGCGACAACCCGATGTGCGGCGACCGCGTGCAGGTGTGGATCAAGTACGACGCTGATACCCTGGCGAGGATCGGGTTTGAGGCCCGTGGCTGCGCGATCAGCGTCGCCTCGGCGGATCTTATGGTGGAAACCGTGCAAGGCCGCCGCGGCGCCGACGCCAAGGCGCTGTTCGAGGCGTTCCGCGAAATGGCCCGCACCGGAACCTGCCCGCACTGCGACGCGGCATTGGCTGAGCCGATGGAGCGCCTGGCGCCGTTGTCCGGCGTTCACGACTACCCATCGCGCGTGAAATGCGCGACCCTGCCATGGCACGCCCTGATCGCCGCGCTCGATGGCTCGAAGGAGGCAAGCAGTGAATGATGTGAAGCTGCCGATGACGGCCTGGACGCCGGATGGCGAGACACCCATGCAAGCGGAACCGGCCTTGCCAAGCGAGGACGCGCTGATCGAGGCCATTGCAACGGTGTTTGATCCGGAAATCCCGGTCAATATCTATGAGCTTGGGCTGATTTATGCCGTCGAGATCGACGACGCCGGCAGCGTGAAGGTTGAAATGACGCTGACCGCGCCCGCCTGCCCCAGCGCCCAGGAACTGCCCGAGCAAGTGCAGGCCGCCGTTCTGGCCGTGCCCGGCGTCACGTCCTGTCATGTTGAAACGGTTTGGGACCCGCCCTGGGACCCATCCCGCATGACCGAGGAAGCTCGGCTGCAACTCAATATGTTCTAACCGATCACCGCACAGGTTTAACTATGAGCACAACAACCGCCGCGCCCCGCAAAGCTCGCGCGCTGCCGCCTTTGATGACGCTGTCCGACGCCGCCGCCGAACGGCTCCGCGCCTTGTATGAAAAAGGTGAGCAAGGCAGGCTGCTGCGCATCAGCGTGAAAGCCAAGGGGTGTTCCGGCATGTCCTATGACATGTCATGGACGGAAGCGCCGGCGCCAACCGATGAAATCGTCAAGGACAAGGATCTTACCATTTTGGTGGATCGCAAGGCCTCGCTTTTCCTGATTGGCACGATGATGGATTACCAAGTCAAGTCCATGACATCTGGCTTTACGTTCATCAATCCAAACGAAAAAGGTCGTTGCGGCTGCGGAGAAAGCTTTCATGTCTGAGCGTGCTTGCCCAACGCACGACTAATTTATCTTTGCTGGCCTGCAATCACACCCTGTTTCCGTTATCTTCTTTGCCGGTGCGGCATTTCCTGCCGCGTCGTTTCGTCCGGCCGCCGTTGGCGGCTTGCTAAACAAGAGGGTTATCATGAACAATATCATCTACATCGTTGGACTTGTGGTTGTCGTTATTGCAGTGCTTAGTTTTTTCGGGCTGCGCTAAACAGCCTGGGCACGGCCAAGCCGGTGCTTGAGTGCCAAAAGGGCTCTCACTGCGCTGCAACCATTCGTTGGCGCGAGACCCTTTCACTCTTGGCATTTCAAGCCTTACGGCGCGCAATGCTTGTCATGAAACCTTCTCACACGACTTCCTTCTGGGTTTCCGGATAGGTTTCCTTTATCGCCTGCATTACAAAACACAGCGCCTCTTGTAGTGACTGACGCCCCTCAGGCAGCACTTGCGCCATGAGCTGCCAGGCATGTGGCACGCCTGGCCATACCCGCAGCGTGACGTTGACGCCCGACGCCTGCGCCCGTGCCGCGAAACGAACCGAATCATCCCGCAGCACCTCGTCGGCGCCGACATGCAGCAGCAATGGCGGGAGGCCGGCAAGATCGGCGTAAAGCGGCGAGGCAAGTGGGTCGCGCGGATCCAGCCCAGGCGGCAAGTACAGTTCTGATAGCCGCGCCACCGAGGCGCCGAAAAACAGCGCGTCGCGTCGGTCGTTCTCAACGATCGACGCGCCAGTGGCCGCCAGATCCGTGACCGCCGAAAAAGCCACGCCTGCCGCTGGCATGGCTCGCCCGGTGTCGCGCAGCCGCAACAGGGTGGCAAGCGCCAGGTTGCCGCCCGCTGAGTCGCCGGCAATCGCGGCGACAGGTTGGCCCGTCTCAGCGTTGATCCAGTCACAGCAGGCGACCGCATCGTCAAGCGCGGCGGGAAACCGGTGCTCGGGAGCAAGCCTGTAGTCCGGCACGAACAGCCGGAGCCTGCCGGATCGTGCGAATGCCGTTGTCACGGCCCGATGGGTGGCAGGCGAGCAGGCAAAAAAGCCGCCTCCGTGCAGGTAAAGCATGATGGGCGCGTCGCTCGCGGCTTGATCCGAGATGACCCATTCGCCCGGCACCGGTTCCAGCACGGTTTTGATCTGGATATCGCGGGGAATGCGCCCTCGGTACGGCTGGCTGAGCTGGGTTCGTATGGCGGCAAGATCGACCGTATCCTTGATTGGCTTCTTGATGCGCCACCGCAAGAAGCGAACCAGGAGAAAAGTTTGGATGCTCGGCATGCGGCCTATATGACGGCCATTCTCAAGGCCGCAAGCAGTGCCGCACACCGGAAGATCAGAGGGATGATCGACATCCGGCGCACGACGGAGGCCAAGCGCCAAATCGGCAGCCGGCGGAGCCGTTTGGCATGACCGGGTTGACGCGCTCCGCCTCAATGCGCTGCGGCAACGTTCCTGATTGCGCCTGCACGCCCCTCCAGGTTTGCCCACGCCGGCAAATTCGGAGCAAGCGAGCACGCAGATGCGCTGCGAGTTCGGCGACCCGCGCATTGGTCAGGCTGGCCGCACGGCTTGACACAGCGCGGGCGAATGACGGACCTTGCATTCGTATACAAACGACCTTTGTCGCGCAGGAGGACGCCGTGACAGACCCGGACGGCAACAGCGGCGTTTCCCGCGGCGACGACCGCATCCGCTGCGATGCCTGCCCGGTGATGTGCTACATCCGCCCGGGCCAGGCCGGCGCCTGCGACCGTTACGCCAATGATGCCGGCCAGTTGGTCCGCGTGGACCTGCATGTCATCCTGCGGCGGACCATCGACGGGGGCGGCCGGATCGTCCCCTTCAGTGCCGAGTGGGACGGCCGGGCGATAACGGAGCCGCGGGAGTTTGTCACCGCGATCGACGCGGGCACGACTTACCCCGATTACAAGCCTGCCCCGTTCATCGTGTCCTCGGTTGTTGAGGGCGTTGACATGGTCACCGTCGTGACAGAGGGCATCTTCAATTATTGCGGCGTGAAGGTGAAGATCGACCGCGTCCTCGTCAACAATGGCGGCGACATCGCCCTGTATTTCGCGCCGGGCGAGGACTGCCGCGTTGGATTGGCTGGCCGACCGGATCGGGCGAGCCTGTTCGGCACGACCACCATCACGGTCGCCGATGGCGTGCGCGGCGTGGCCACAAGCGGGTGGCGGGGCCGCAGCTTCTCGCTTGGCATCGCGGACGCGGTCACGGTTCTTGCCGCCTGTGCCGCCGACGCGGACGCAGCCGCGACAATGGTCGCCAACGCGGTCAACTTGCCCGGGCATCCCGCGATCCAACGGGTGCCGGCGGCCAAATTGCAGCCGGACAATGATCTCGGCCAGCAACGCGTGACCCGTGCGGTCGGTCCGCTTGCGGCCGAGGATATCCACCGTGCGCTGGATGGCGGCGTCGCCGTGGCCGAGCGCCTCCTGCGCGCCGGCCGCATCGCGACCGTGGCGCTGCACTGCCAGGGTGACACCCGCGTGGTCGGTCGCCAGGCGTTCAAGGCCAACACCAGGGAGGCGATCCATGCCTGAGCCAACCGCCCGCATTCGCAAGATCGTCACCATTGTAGAGGAAACGCGCCAGGAGATGGGCCGCCCTGTCACGCCGCCGGTTCGCCGCGCCGCCGCCCTGGCGGTGATTGAGAATCCGTTCGCGGGACGCTATGTGGAAGATCTGTCGCCGCTGGTGACAATTGGTGAGGAACTCGGCCTTTTGCTGGCGCAACGCGCCGTGGCGGCCTTGAGCGTCAAGGGCGAAGCGGCGCAAAGCTACGGCAAGGCCGCCGCCGGCGGCGCGGACGGCGAACTGGAGCATGCCGCCGCGATCCTGCACCCCAAGCTTGCCGTTCCGTTCCGCGCCATGCTGGGCGGCGGCGCCGCGCTGATCCCGTCCTCCAAGAAGCGAGGCGGCCCCGGCGTCGCGTTCGACATCCCGCTCGGCCACAAGGACGCGGCGTTTGTCCGCAGCCATTTCGACGGCATGGAAGTCCGCGTCACCGATGCCCCGCGCGCGGACGAGATCGTCGTCGCGGTTGCGGTGGCAACCTCGGGCCGTCCACTGCCTCGCGTCGGCGGCTTGCAGGCGCATGAGGCGAAGGGCGAGGACAGGTTGCGCTAGACGAATGGCCAAGCCTTACCGGCTTGACGACCAGGTGGGCTTTATCCTGCGTCAGGTGGCGCAGCGGCACGCCTCGATCTTCGCGTCCGGCCTCGCGGGCGACCTCACGCCCACGCAATGGGCGGCCATGTCCAAGTTGGCCGAGGCCGGGCCGCTGTCGCAGAATTTGCTGGGCCGGCAGACGGCGATGGACGCCGCGACCATCAAGGGCGTGGTCGATCGTCTCACGCAGCGCGGGCTGACGGCGACGCAAGCGGATGCCGCGGACGGCAGGCGCCTGCTGGTGGCGCTGACCGAAATGGGCATGGAACTGGTGCGGCGGCTGACGCCCGACGCGCATCAGGTGACGGCGGACACCCTGGCGCCGCTGACGCACGAGGAGCAGGCAGTGCTGCTGGGCCTGCTGTCACGGTTGCGCTATAGCGGATCGCCAGGGGGCCGAAAGGTCCGGAGGCATGAATCTGTTTAGATAACAATGAGTTATGGCAGGTCGCAGTCCCAACTGGGCTGCGGCGTGCCATAAGGGATCAGCCCAGCACCTCTGGCACACGCTCCGCCGGCGGCGTGTTGCGCGACCGGCCAATCCGCGGCTGGCCATCGATCACCACCATGCCGATTCCCGGCAGATCCCCTAGGCGCACGCTGTCCAGCAAATCCCGTCCGGCGGAATGCTGCGCCCGGTCCAGCAGCACGAAATCGGCCGCGCGGCCCGGTTCGATCAGCCCGGTGTCCAGCGCGCGCATCCGCGCCGTGTTGCCGGTGCCAAAGCAAAACGCGACTTCCGCCGGCACGTCGCCCAAGGAGGACAGCATCGCGATCATCCGCAGGATGCCGAGCGGCTGCACGCCGGAACCGGCTGGCCCGTCAGTGCCGAGGATGACGCGCTCCAACTGCCCCATCTCGCTGGCGGTCCGCATGGCATGAAGCGCGGCCCGCTCGTTGCCGTTATGCACCAGCTCCAGCGCCCGCTTGCAGCCCTCGCAGATGCAGCGGATTTCCCGGTCCGGCAGCGCCGTGTGGCCGCCGTTGACGTGGCCGATCACGTCGGTGTCCGCCTCCAGCACCACCGCCGAGTCGATCAGGCCGGAGCCGGGGATGGACGGGCCTCCGGTGTGGATGGTGGACTGGATGCCGTATTTCCGCGCCCAGGCGACCATGCGCC
>CAXTXZ010000005.1:0-23122 GCA_964248015.1 uncultured Rhodopila sp.
AAGAGCGCTGCCAACCAGATCCCCGATGATGGTCACTGCCGTCCCTCTTTCATGCCTGTCGGTTTGTTGGCCAGCGTGTCGCTGTGTCCCGGCGTCCGGATAAAGATCCGTCGGAAGCCAAAATCAGCCTGATCGATCAATTGCATCAGCCTTGGGTGGATGGGTCAAGGCCGCCGGCGGGCCAAATGACGAAAGTTCCGGGCGGACGCGCAATCGGATGCGTCCACGACCGGCGCGCCGGCGTCAGGGCCGCGTTGCGTCAACGCTGATCACCAAGGCCGTGAAGAAAGCCACTGGCGATTCCACCAGGTCTGCCGACGGCTCGATGCCTTCGCCTTGGCCTCCGGCATGTCCTGGTTTTCGCCGGAAAACAAGCTTTACGTGGCCGCGAAGCCGCACAGCGGCACAGCAAAGTATCCAGGGTTGCCCGCGGCAGTCGAAAATCTCTTGCGGCAGACCAATAACCGTGATTCCGTGGATTTCCCTACAATGAGCGAGTCGAATCCATGGCCACCCGTCCTGCGCCCTCCAAGAAAGCGCCTGCCAAGAAGGCGGCCGCGAAGAAATCCGCCGCCTCGACGCCCGCAGCCAAGCCAAAGGCTGTCGCCGCGCCCGTCGTCACGTTGAAGGCCGTCTTTGAACAACTTGGCGAGACCCATGACCTGCCGAAGAAGCAGGCGCATGGCCTGCTCGCGGATTTCGTGACGGCTGTAACCGACCATCTGAAAACAGGCGCCCGGATCCGAATGAGCGGCCTGGGCATCCTGGAGGTCAAGACGCGCGCCGCGCGGATGGGCCGGAATCCGGCAACCGGCGAGCAGATCTCGATCAAGGCCAGCAAAAAGGTTGCTTTCCGCCCGGCCAAGGAACTCAAGGAGGCCGTATAGGCCAAAGCATGCATTCAAACCCATGCGCGGGACGCCGGGATTAGTTGCCTGGGCACGCTCGGGGCGTTCCCATGCGCCCCAAGCGATTTCGCCCGTGGTTCTTGGGCCTGTGCGCAAGTCCTAGCCTTGCGCGAGGCGTCGCTGCCTTAGGTGAATGGATTGCCAACCGTCGTTGGCTTTTCCGGTGGCGGCAGCCGTTGCGGCAACGCCGGATCTGATGTCAACGCGTGCACGGCCTGATCGACAATGGCCTTGAGCGCCAGCGCACGCTGCAATCCTTCCTGATCGCGCGTAATGTCCAGGCTGCCGTAGATCGACAGTCTCTCCTTGCCGTTCTCGATTGTCAGCTTGCCAACCCCGACCGAGGCCGCGTCGTCCGCGAACGGCGTAAGCTTTGTCATGGCGGCGTCTCCGATCATTGCAACGACGGGGCGAAGGGATTCTTAACGAGCATGGTGCTGCCCTGACCGGGCATAATGGGAAGGCACGGGCGTGGGCAACGTCATCGACGCCTGCTTGACGGCAGCCGGCACGCCTGGGAAGGGATCAATGCCGGTTTCGCCTGCCAGCGCCGCGATCGACAGGCTGGCGCATTTCGGGTGACGGGCGTTGGTGCATCTGTAAGCCGCCGCGCCGCGTGCCCCAGGGTCATAAACGGCTTTCCAGGTTGTGGTTGGTATGAGCACGCGTCCTTTCAGGGCGCGCACCCGCCTGCCTTGGAACGCTGGCCCGGTCACCACATAAAGTTCGCCATCACGCTCGGCAAGCTGGCGCACGGCGCTTTCAATGCCTTCCCACAGGACGCGGTTGAGAGCGCCCGTCTGTGGCACGACGTTGGCCAGGGAAAAGCTTTGCTGCTGCGCGTCCATGTCGGGCATGTCGCCCGAGGGCGCCATGTGGCCGCGGTCATAGCCGGAACGCTCATAATCCGTAAGCTCCGCCCGATCGTCCGGCGGCAGGCGCTCATCTTCATGAAACGTCCCCTGACGCTCCAGCCCGCGCGCGCGGGCCACGCTGTCCGCGGTCAGATGCTCTGCTGACCAAAGCGGGCCTCGGGTAAGGCCAGAATCGAGAGAGGCATAGAAGGCGTTGCAAAGCGGCATGGCGCGCTGGGCCAGTTTGGCATTGAGCAGGGCAGGCGGCTGCTGGCCGGCGAACAGTTGAGCGCAGCCCTCGGCCTGTGCCAGGGTCGGCGCGCAGGCAGGCGATAAACAGAGCAGGACTCGCAAGGCGCGGATTGTCTGAACCAGCATGGCGCAACCGGATGCAAGGCTGGAGGAATGCACGCATTCCCACGGCACGGCAAGCCGAGGCGGACAGGCCCGGCCATCACGTGGGCGCCTGTTCTGGTCGCCACTCACCCTCTCCGGGAGCAAGGAACCGAAAACGCGCCGGCACTGAATGCGGATGTCGACGCCACGGGTAGCGGATCGGGCGCCCAGGCCCTATCTGGCGCTAACCAGCCGACCCCCATAATGGGACCGGCTGCTGAATACGGAGAAGAACACATGGAACCAATGAAGCCGATGAAGCCCATGGAACCGATGAAGCCGATGTCCGGCGGCGAGAAGTGGTGGCCCGATGACCTGGGCGAGCCATCCTCAAGTGGATCGCAGAACGACATGCACTACGCGTTTTTCCCTGAAAAGCAGCGCCTGCTGATCAAGGAGGATGGAAAGGTGACAACGTACGACAGTGGCGATCACCGCATCAGCGGCGTGTCCCAACAGGCCAGCCAAGGCCACTCGGTGGCGTTCAGCGACGAGAAGGGTTCGGTGAAGCTGGACGATCTGAAAAAATTGCCCTGACGTCCCGAAGGCCTCGCGCCGGCGCGCCACGCTGTCTGTCGCGTGGCCAACGCCGGTCGGGTTCGCGCAGGCAGACGGATCAGGCGCGCCGGAAATCCTGTGTCTGCCAGCAGGCCGCTACGCCGCCAAGGCAGATCGCCGGCGGGCCGAAAGGTCCGGAGGCGCGTATCTGCTTGGAAGCAAGGCATCATGGCGTATTGCAGTCCCAACCGGACTGCGATGGCCTATGGCATGCGTCCCCGGTTTCGTTCCGCCAGCAACGGCCGCACCCAGCGGGCAAAGCGTGTCGCTTCCTCGTCGTGCAGGTAGCCGGACAGGCAGAAGGACGTGCAACCCAGGTCAATGAACTGTTGCAGCGTGCTGGCGCACTGTTCCGGATTGCCCACAACGACAATCCCGGCGCCCGGCCGCACCCGCGTCACCCCGGTCCAGAGATGCGGGCCGATCAGCTCGCCATGCTCCCGCGCCAGTTGCTGCACGCGCTGGTTGGCGACCGAGCTGGCGTAATGGCTGCGGATGAACCGGGTCTGCGCCTCGGTCACGTCGCGCACCAGCTCATGCGCCGCGTCCCAGGCCTCCGCCTCGGTCTCGCGGCACAGGATCTGCAACCGCATGCCGAAGCCGATCGCCTCCGCCCGGCCGTGACGCGCCGCCATGCCGCGGATCTCACCCATGTTCCCGGCGATGCGTTCAGGCGTGTCGCCCCAGAACAGGTGGATGTCGGAATGCTTCGCCGACAGCGCCCAGGCCTCGGCCGAACCGCCGCCCAGGTAGAAGCGCGGACAGGGCTGCTGGAACGGCTGAGGCGAGATGCGCGCGCCCTTCAGGCTGTGGAAGCGGCCGGCGAAATCCACTGGTCCGCTCGCGGTCCACAGCGCCTTCATGATGGACACGTCCTCGTCCATCATGGCGTAGCGGTCTTCCTTGGCCAGGGTGATGCCCTCCGCCCGGGCCTCCGTCTCGCTCTGCCCGGCGATCAGGTTCACCGCCAGCCGGCCGCCTGAAAGCTGGTCAAAGGTCGCCGCCATCTTGGCCAGTTGCACCGGGCTGACATAGCCCGGCCGAGCGGCGACCAGCGCCTTGATGCGGGTGGTCTTCGCGACCGCCATGGCGCTGCTGATCCAGGCCTCCCAGCAGGTGGTGGCGACGGGGACCAGGAAATACTCGAAGCCGGCGGCCTCGGCGGCCAGCATCACGCGGTCGAACAGCGCCGCCGAGGGCGGAATGAACGCGCCGCTGTCGCCGTAGCAGGTCGTGTCGCCGGACGTCGGCAGGAACCATCCGAATTCGAGCTGCTGATGCATGGCGATGTTTCTCCTGATGCAGCCAAACCCTAGCGCGGCTGTAGGCCGGTGTCAGTCCGCGACAGGCCGGAAACAGCGGGCGGCAACGACCGTCCGCTCGACTTTCCGTGACTTTTCAATCATGCTTCACGTGAAACATCGCCGGACAAGGGCCGCCGCATGAATGAAATGGTGGACGTGCTGATCATCGGCTCCGGCGCGTCCGGCGCCGCGGTGGCCTGGAGCCTCGCGGAAACCCGGATGCGCATCCTCTGCCTCGAACAAGGCGACTGGATGAAGCAATCCGACTTCCCAAGCAACGGCCGCGACTGGGAGGCTCGGCGTTTCAGCGATTTCGACATCAGCCCGAACCGCCGCGCGCGGCCCACGGATTATCCGGTCAACGACGACAACTCGCCAATGAAGGTGGCCAACTTCAACGGCGTCGGCGGCGGCACGATCATGTACACGGCGCATTTCCCGCGCATGCACCCATCGGACTTCCGGGTCCGCTCGCTCGATGGCGTCGCCGACGACTGGCCGATCGACTACGCGACGCTGGAGCCGTTCTTTGCCGAGAACGACCGCATGATGGGCGTCTCGGGCTTGGCGGGCGATCCTGCCTATCCGCCCCGCAACCCGCCCATGCCGCCGCTGCCGCTGGGCAAGACCGGTGCACGCTATGCCCGCGCGATGAACAAGCTCGGCTGGCATTGGTGGCCCTCGGACTCCGCCATCGCCACGACCGAATATGACGGCCGGGCGCCCTGCATCAACCTCGGTCACTGCACGCCCGGCTGCGCCCAGGGCGCCAAGGCGAGCACCGACATCACCTACTGGCCGCACGCGCTCCGCGCTGGGGTCGAGCTGCGCACGCGCTGCAGGGTGCGCCGGGTCACCACCAACGAACACGGCATGGCCTCCGGCGCGATCTACTACGACGCCGATGGGGCAGAGCAGTTCCAGCCGGCCGAGGTCGTCATCCTGGCCTGCAACGGCATCGGCACGCCGCGCCTGCTGTTCAACTCAGCCTCGTCTCGTTTCCCCGATGGCCTGGCCAACCGCAGCGGCCTGGTCGGCAAGAACCTGATGCTCCACCCCTGGCCGCAGGTTGTCGGCTACGTGGACGAAAGGCTGGACGGCGACCACGCGCCCATGCTGTCGATGTGGAGCAAGGAATTCTACGAAACCGATCCCGCCCGCGGTTTCGTCCGAGGCTACACGCTGCAATTCGCCCGTGGCACCGGCGTCGTCAACGAGGCCGTGACCAGCGCCGACGCTGGTCGCCTGCCCTGGGGCAAGGACCACCATCGCGTCTACCGCGAATTGCTCCACCGCCGCGTGCTGATCGGCGTCGCCTGCGAGGACCTGCCGGAGGAATGCAACCAAGTAACCCTGGACCCCGTGCTAAAGGACGGCCACGGCATCCCGGCGCCCAGGATCGACTACCGTATAAGCCAGAACAGCCGGCGCATGATGGATCACGGCATCGCACGGGCCAAGGACATCCTGGCCGCCGCTGGCGCCACCAACCTCTACACGTCCCCAACCGTCCTCAACAGCCCCGGACACCTGCTCGGCACCGCCCGCATGGGGACCGATCCGCAACGATCCGTCGTCAACGAATGGGGCCGCTGCCACGATGTCAGGAACCTGTTCATCGTTGACGGCAGCATCTGGGTCACTTCCGGCGGCGTGAACCCGACCTCGACCATCCAGGCGCTGGCGCTGTACGTCGCCGACAGCATCAAGCAGCGCCTGGCGACCCTGTTCGACTGAGGCAACAATGCAAGACGATCCGGACATGACCCTCTCGCCGGCCGAAAGCCGCGACCTGCGCTGCGTCGCGGCAATGATGGTCCCACCAAGCCCGGAGTTCGACATGCCCGGCGCCGATGACCCGACCATATTCGCCGACATCACGGCGTCGCTGGGCCGCGACTTCAACCGCGTGCGCGATGCGTTGGGCGTGCTCGCCGCCTTGTCCGGCGGAGCGTTCGCCGATCTCGACGAACCACGCCGGGAGGCCGCCGCCGCGGCTTTCCAGGCGCACGGCGGCGTGCCCCTGGCGACGCTCCACCGGGTCATCCTGCAATGCTATTACCGGGACGACCGCGTGGTGCGCTCACTCGGCCTGGAGCCGCGTCCGCCGTTCCCCAAAGGCCATGCCGTGGAGCAGGGCGACTGGTCGCTGCTCAATCCCGTCCGCGTTCGGCCAAGGATGTGGCGCGATGTCCCGCCGCGCTGACAGAGGGCTGGAAGCAATGCGGCATCCGGGCGCGCGGACGAAATCATGGCCAAGGCAAGCGTGAACAGTCAGGAACCCATCGCTTGCACGGTTTCCGAGGCCAAGGCACAAAACCGCGCGGTTGACGCCTCTTCCTGAACCGGCACCTGATTGTACGGGATGACTGCCCTATTGCCGTAAAGCCAGCCAGCAGCATGCAAGGAGCCACTACCATGACCGAGTCAAAGCTTGCGCCCAACATGCCTCAGTGGATGAAGGACCACGTGGACCGCTACCTGTCGAGCGGTGGCGCCGACGGTCACCTCTACACGATTTCCCGGCCCGGCGTGCCGGACATGACCGTCCCGTCGTTGCTGTTGATCACGACGGGACGCAAGTCAGGGCAGGGCTACATGTTCCCGCTGTTCTATGGGCGCACTGGCGGCAGCTACTTCGTGATTGCGTCCAAGGGCGGCGCGCCGGAGCACCCCGGCTGGTACCGGAATATCCTCGGCGATCCGCGGGTTTCCATCCAGGTGGGCACCGAGAAGATGCAAGCCCAGGCACGCACCGCCACGGGAGAGGAACGGGCGCAGTTGTGGAAACAGGCGGTTGAGTTCTTCCCGCCCTACGCCGAGTACCAGATCAAGTCGGGGAACCGGGAGATCCCCGTGGTCGTGCTGGACCCCCTGCGTTAGAACCTTGCGGCAACGTCCGTCATGCAGCGCCACCTCGCAACAAGGCCAATGTGCAAAGCATGCTCCACCGCATAGCGATGCTCCATAAGCCACTGATCCTTCGCATCGCTCGGGCGTAAGCCCTTTGCATGCCTCGAACGAGTGGCCTGACGGATGAGGCGCTTCATCCAAAGGCGCTGTTCGCCGCGCCCGCTGAAACACGTCAGAACCTCCCAGGGAAGTGGCACGCGACCCGCTGCCCCGGCGCCGCCTCCCGCAACAGCGGTTCCTCCGTCGCGCAGCGGTCTTCCGCGATCGGGCACCGCGTGCGAAACCGGCACCCGCTCGGCGGATTGATGGCGCTCGGCGGCTCGCCCCTCATCGGCACGCGCCGCCGGGTGCGCTCAACGCGTGGGTCGGGCACCGGCGCGGCCGAGATCAGCGTGCGGGTGTAAGGATGCAGCGGGCGCGCGAACAACTCAGCCGCGCGCCCAACCTCCATGACCTTGCCAAGATACAGCACCACGATCCGGTCGCAGACATGGCGCACCACCGCGAGGTCATGCGCGATGAACAGGTAGGTCAGCCCCAGCCGTTCCTGTAGATCCACCATCAGGTTGATGATCTGCGCCTGGATGTTGACGTCCAGCGCCGAGATCGGCTCGTCTGCCACCACGAAATCCGGCCCCACCGCCAGGGCGCGGGCGATCGAGATACGCTGGCGCTGGCCGCCCGAGAACTCATGCGGGAAGCGCTGCACCGACCGAGGCGGCAAGCCCACCAGATCAAGCAGTTCCGCCACCCTGTGCCGCGCCGCCTCAGCCCCCTCGACGATCCCGTGCAGGATGATCGGCCCCGCCAGGATTTCCCCCACGTTCATCCGGGGATTGAGCGAGGCGTATGGGTCCTGGAAGATCATCTGCATGCGCCGGCGCAGGGGCCGTATGGCCGACTGGCTGGCATGGGTGATGTCGCTGCCCGCGAACAGGACCTTGCCGGCCGTCGGCTCGTGCAGCCGGGTGACCAGCCGAGCCAGGGTGGACTTGCCGCAGCCGGATTCGCCGACAAGACCGACGGTTTCGCCGCCCATCACCTCCAGGTCCACGCCATCGACGGCCCGCAGCACGCGCTGCCTGGCGAAGAACGTGTCCTTGGGCAGCGGGAAATGCTTCCGCACGCCGGAGACTTGCAGCAGCGGCGCGGGGCGCGCCTGTTCCCGTGCCTCCTTCGCCTGCGCATGCGGCCGCACCGGCGTGTGCAACGACCCACCCGCCTGCGTCACCCAGCAGCGGCTCGCCCGGCTCTCGGTGACCGGCAGCAGTCCTGGGTGTTCGGCGCATTTATCGATGACGAACGGGCAGCGGGCGCGGAAGCGGCACCCGCTCGGCCAGGCGCGCGGGTCCGGCGGCTGTCCCTCGATACTGACGAGCCGGCGGTCCTCGGCCTCGGTGTCGATGCGCGGGGCGGCGTGCAGCAAGGCCCAGGTATAGGGATGCCGAGGATCGGTCAGCAAGTCTTCCGGCGCCCCTTGCTCGACGACCTCGCCCGCGTACATCACCAGCACGCGGGAGCAGACATTGGCGATCACCCCCAGGTCATGGCTGATCAGGATGACGGCGGTGCCCATGTCGGCGTTCAGGCCGCGCAGCAACTCCAGGATCTGCGCCTGGATGGTGACGTCCAGCGCGGTCGTCGGCTCATCCGCGATCAGCAAGGCGGGCTCGTTGGAAAACCCGATCGCCAGCATCACCCTCTGTCGCATCCCGCCGGAAAACTGGTGCGGATACGAATCGACAGCGGTTTCCGCCGAGGCGACGCCCATGCGGCGCAGCAGGTCCACCGCTCGCACTCGCGCCTCGGTGGCGGTGAAGCGGCCATGCGCCGTCATCGCCTCCACCAGTTGGCGAGCGATGCGCAGCACCGGGTTCAGCGACGTCATCGGGTCCTGGAACACCATGGCGATCTCGCGCCCACGCACCGCGCGGACCGCTTCCTCGTCGAGATGCGCCAGGTCCTTGCCCCGGAACAGGATCGAGCCGCCGACAATGCGCGCCGGTTCGTCCAGCAGGCGCATGATGGACTTGGCGCACACGCTCTTGCCCGAGCCGGATTCACCGACAATGCCGAGCGTCTCGCCGGCCTGCACATCGAAGCTGACGCCATCGACGGCGCGCACCGGCCCCGCGTCGGTCAGGAACCAGGTGCGCAGGTCGCGCACCTGGAGCAGGGGCGGCTCAGCGGCTTCGGGCATGCGGATCGAGCCAGTCGCGGAACCCGTCGCCCATGAAGTTGAAGCCCATCACCACGGTCAGGATGGCAAGGCCGGGGAAGGTCGCCACCCACCACTGCTGCACCAGTTCGCGCCCCTCGGCGACCATGGAACCCCATTCCGCCGTCGGCGGCACCACGCCCAGCCCCAGGAACGACAGGCCGGCGAACACCAGGATGGCATTGCCCAGGTCAAGCGTCACCAGCACCACCAGCGGGCCGACCGCGTTGGGGATGATCTGGCGCAGCAGGATGTGCGCGGGCCCGAAGCCGATCGACTGCGCCGCCTCGACATACTCCATCGACCGCTGGGTGATCACCAGGCTGCGCGCCAGCCGGGCGAACTTCGGCCACCAGACGACAAGCATGGCGATGACGGTGTTCACCGCGCCGATGCCGAGCGCGGCGGCGATCGCCATGGCAAGGATGATCGGCGGGAAGCAGAACACCAGATCGGTGAGCCGCATCAGCGCCTCCTCGGCCCAGCCGCGCGCATAAGCCGCCATGGCGCCCAGCAGGGTGCCGAACAGTCCGCCCAGCAGCACCACGACCATGCCAACGGACAGGGACACACGCGCGCCGTAGATGACGCGGGTGGCGACATCGCGCCCCAACGCATCCGTGCCCATCCAGTTCGCCGCCGAGGGCGGGCGCAGCCGAGCCGCCACATCGACGAAGTTCGGGTCGTGCCGCGAGATCCAGGGCGCCAGGATCGCCAGCACCGTCCAGGCCAGGATGATCGCCGCGCCCGCTGCCGGCAGGCCGTAGCGGCGCAGCGCCCGCACGCGCGGCGATGCGATGGCGGGCAGCGCGATGTCGCTCATTTCTTCAGCACCCGAGGGTCAAGCAGGGCGTACGACAGATCAACCAGGAGGTTCACCAGCACGAAGACCGCGGCGACGATGGCGGTGACCGCCATGATGGCCGGGAAGTCAACCGTCACCGCGCTGCGGAAGGTGTAGCGGCCCAGCCCCGGCCAGGAGAACACTGTCTCGGTCATCACCGCCCCCGCCAGCAGGTTGGCGTAGGCCAGCCCGCCCAGGGTCACCACTGGCAGCATCGCGTTCGGCAGCGCATGGCGTGTGACGATCAGGCGCCCGAGCAGGCCCTTCGCCTTGGCGACGCGCACATAGTCCTGCGACAGCGCCTCCAGCATCGCCGCCCGCGTGGTGCGGGTGATCAGGCCCAGCGTGGACCCGGCCAGCACGATCGACGGCAGCACAAGGTGCGCCGCCGCGTCATGGAACGTGTCCCAGTCGCCCTGCCACGCCGTGTCGATCAGCAGGATGCCGGTGATCCGGTCGGGCGGGAACGACACCGGATCGAGCCGTCCCGGACCCGGCGCCCAGTCAAGCGCCCCGTAGAAGACCGCCAGCATGATGAAGGCCAGCCAGAAGGTCGGCGCGGACACGCCCACCAGCGACACCGCGCGGGCGACGTGGTCGATCCAACTGTCGCGCCGCACCGCCGCCAGCACGCCAAGCGGCAGGCCGACGACGACGGACAGGATGAACGCCACCGTCGCCAGCTCGATCGTGGCCGGCGCGTAGTCGATGATGTCCCGCAGCACCGGCCGCCGCGAGGAGATCGAAACCCCCAAGTCGCCATGCGCCAGATGTTGCAGGAACAGCCAGTATTGCCGCCACAAGGGCAGGTCCAGCCCCCACTTGGCCCGGAATTCCGCGACCTGCGCCGGATCAGAGGCGGCCATGTCCCCCAGCGCCGCCAGCGCCGGGTCGCCCGGCACCGTGTTGGCGATCAGGAAGATGACCAGCGTCGCCAGCAGCACCATGACAACGGCGGTCAGCAGCCGCGAGAGGAGGTAGCGTGTCATGCGCGCGGCATCAGGCCGGCT
The DNA here is from genome assembly GCA_964248015.1 of uncultured Rhodopila sp. GTDB lineage: Bacteria > Pseudomonadota > Alphaproteobacteria > Acetobacterales > Acetobacteraceae > Rhodopila. Next base: position 11,006 of record CAXTXZ010000005.1, read on the forward strand.
TGGCCCCGCCCGGTTCCGCCATCCAGCCGGCCGCCGTGAGTTGCAGGCCGGAGACGCTCTTGCGCACGGCCACCTGGTACACCGGCTGGATCATGACGAAATGATGCGCGGCATCCACCATAGCGACTTGGTATTGCCGGTAAAGCGCGGCGGCCTTTCCCAGGTCGCGCTCGGCGCCGGCGTCGGCCACCAGTTTCCGGACCTCGGGCGGCACGTTCCAGTGCACGCGCCCAGCGACGCGGTTGACCGTGGCGCTGCTCCACAGCCAGTTCTCCGGCGCGGGCGGGTTCCAGAACGTCAGCACGCCCTCGGCCTTGCCGCCCAGGTACATGGTCCGCATGTTCACCTGGTCCATCGGCGCAAGCTCCGCCCGTATCCCCACCCGCGCCAGGTCGGACTGGAGCTTTTGCGCCAGCGTCTGGTAGCTGATCCCGGCGATGGCGGCGTTGCCATAGGCCAACTGGAAGCGGAACCCGTCGGGCATGCCGGCATCCGCCAGCAGTTTCCTCGACTTCGCCAAGTCCTCGCGGAAGCCGATCTCCCTGGTCAGCGCCTCGGTCGAGCCGTTGACGCCGACCGGCAGGAAGCTGACGGGGCGCACCGCGTTGCCGCCGATCAGGTTGCGGATGATGCCGTCGTAATCGATGGCATAGCCGATCGCCTGGCGCGCCAGCTTGTTTTGCAGCGCCGGGTTGGACGGCGCCTCGGCCACCGCGAGATAGATGAAGTCGAGGCTGGTCATCCCCATCACGCCGATATTGGGGTCGTTCTTCAGCGTCGCGATCTGCTCGGGGATCAGGTTGAAGGCGATGTCCACGTCGCCGCGCTGCAACGCGAGAAGCTGCGCCGCGCTTTCGCTCATGTGCCGGATCAGCACGCGCTCGTAGCCAGGGGCGCTTTTCCAGTAGTGCGGGTTCCTGGCCAACTGGATCTGCTGGTTGCGCTGCCAGCCGGTCAGGCGATAAGGGCCGGTGCCCGCCGAGTGCTGGTCCAGCCACTCGGTCGCCTTGTCCTTCTCCTTGGCGTCAGGCGCATCGGTGCCGCCATTGGCGACCACCTGCTCCTTCTCCATGATGCCAAAGGCCGGCGCGGCGATGATCGTCATCAACGGCAGGGACGGGTCCTTCAGCACGATGTCGACCGTGTGCGGATCGACCACGTTCACCTCGCTGACGTGCGAGATGTACTGCCAGGGCTGGTCCTTGATGTTCAACTGCCGGGTGAAGGAAAAACGCACGTCCTCCGCCGTCATCGGCTTGCCGGAGGCGAACTGCGCGTCGGTGCGCAGCTTCAGCCGGATGGTCTTGCCGTCGGGCAAGTAAGTCCATTCGGTGGCCAGCGCGGGCTTGAGGTTGACGGAATCGCCCGGATCGAACGTCACCAGGCTGTCATAGGACATGTGCGCCGGCAGCGGGTTGGAGTACTGGTAGACCCTGACCGGATCAAGGCTCAGCGAATCGCTGATATCCAGCGCCAGCACCAGGGTGCCGCGCCGCTGCGCGTTCTGCGCCGCCGCCGGATGCGCCCCAGTCAGCACTGCGCCCAGTACCGCGCCCAGCAATCCGCCCGCCCCAAGCGCCAGGAGGCCGCGCCGCGCCACCGCCGTGCCAGGCGCGGGCTGCTGCTCCAAGGGCACGGGGATGCCTGACGTTTCCTGGTCGTTCATCAAGGTTTCCTTGTTCGGCTGTTGACCTCGTTATTGCCTGTCGTGCCACCAATGACCAGCGACGGGTGTCACACATTGCCGCCAGGATCGGCTGCGGCGCCAGCCAATTGCGGGCGCCGCGCTCATTTCCTGTCAATGTCGCAGGTCCGCCAGCAACGGCGGCATGGGCAGGGAACCAATTGCGTGCCGCCGCCACTGCCGGGGAACAAGACGCCCGGCCATTCAGCGCTTGGCCCCCTGCCGGTGTCGCTCAAGCAACGCGATGTAAATGCCCGAGCCGATGATGACGCCGGCGCCCAGGCCGGTCCACGCATCCGGGAAGTGACCGAAGATCAGGAAGCCCAGCGCCGTGCTGCCGATCAGTTCCACATACCCGAATGGCGCGATCACCGCTGCTCGCCCGCGCTGGAACGCCATTATGACCAGGTAGTGCCCAAAGCCGCCCAGCAGCCCCAGGCAACAAAACAGCAAGCCGTCCAGAAGCGTCCGTGGCATGACAAGGACGAACGGCATTGCAAAGCTCATGGCGACCGAGCCGAACAAGGCGGTGAAGATGATCCCTGTCGCCGCGTTGTCATGGCGGCTGACCCAGCGCGTCGCGATCTGGTAGACGGCGTAGGTGACGGAAGACAGCAGCAGCAGAAGCACCGCCGGGTCGCCAAGGCCACGGCTTGGCCGGATCACCAGCAACGCGCCGCCGAATCCCACAAGCACCGCCCCCCAATGCCGCCAGCCAACAGTCTCGCGCAGCAGCGGGACCGACAGGGCGGTGACGATCAGCGGCGAGGTGAAGCCGATCGCCGACGCCGTGGCAAGCGGCACCTGTCCGATGGCCATGACGAACACCAGGTTGCTCGCCAGCATCAAGACCGAGCGCGCCATCTGCACGGCGGGCTTGCGTGTCCGCAGCAGCGACCAACGGTAGCGCGGCAGGAACACCGCCAGCATGACGACCAAGTGGCCGGTGAACCGCGCCCAGGTGATCTGCGCCGGCGGATACTGCTCGGTCAACAGCTTGACTGCGGCGTTCATGAACGGGAGCAACGACACGCCGGCGCACATCAACAGGATGGCGCGGATCGCGTCGGGCGGATCGCGCAGCAGACGCAACGCCCGCGTCATGCCGCGACTCGCAGGGATGAATGGTGTTCCAATCCTAAATCCGATCCGCTCGACGTCGCGGCGCGCCCCGCCCGGTTTGACAAGACCCGCCGCCACGGAGGTTAGTGCCACAAGGCAACCAGGAACGAGGACGTATCATGGAATTGGCGGGAACGGGGCTATCGGCGTCGCGGCTGGGCCGGCTGGACGAGGTGATGAAGCGTCGCTACGTCGATAGCGGCCTCTTGCCAGGGCTGCTGACGATGGTCTACCGCCGCGGCAAGCTCGCGCACACCGGCATGTCGGGCCACATGGACCTGGAGCGCGGCAAGCCGATGCGCGAGGATGCCATCTTCCGCATCTACTCCATGAGCAAGCCGATCACGGCGGTGGCGCTGATGATGCTGGCCGAGGAAGGGCTGATCGGCCTCGACGACGACGTCGCCACCCATATTCCGTCCTGGAAGAACCTGGGCGTCTACGCGACCGGCGTTCCCAGCCTCGTCGCGGCCGGCGAAGCCAGCTTCCTGACGACGCCGGTCCTGCGGCCGATGAAGGTCGTGGACCTGGTGACGCACACCGCCGGCCTGACCTACGGGTTCATGAACCGCACCAGCGTTGACCGCGCCTACCGCTACGGGCAGATCGCCGCGCCCAACGCCGAGGGCGGCCTCGACGGCATGATCGAGCGCCTCTCGGCCTTGCCGCTGGAGTTCTCGCCGGGCGCCGCCTGGAACTATTCGGTCTCGATCGACGTGATGGGCTACCTCGTGCAGAAGCTCAGCGGCATGAGTTTCGGCGCGTTCCTGCAAACAAGGCTGTTCGAGCCGCTGGGGATGGCCGACACCGCGTTCTGGTGCCCGCCGTCGAAGCTGGAGCGTTTCGCCTCCTGCTACCAGCCCAGCGGCGGCGGCGGGATCAAGTTGCAGGACGACGCCGGCCAGAGCACCTATGCCGCGCCGCCCAAGCTGGAATCCGGCGGCGGCGGGCTGGTTTCCACCGCGCACGACTACATGCGGTTCTGCCGCATGATGCTGGGTCGCGGCGCCCTGGACGGCGTGCGGATCCTCAGCCCCAAGACGGTGGAGCTGTTCAGCCTGAACCTCCTGCCGGACAACAAGGAGCTGGCGCACATGGCGCCGCCCGGCATGTTCAGCGAAGCCGGCTATTCCGGCATCGGGTTCTCCATCGGCTGCGGCGTGACCATCAACCTCGCCAGGACCCGCTTGCCCGGTTCGGTGGGCGAGTACTTCTGGGGCGGGGCTGCCTCCACCGCCTTCTGGATCGATCCGAAGGAGGATCTCGCGGTGGTGTTCATGACACAGGTCATAGGCAGTGACGCTCGGCTGACGCTGCGCCGCGATCTCCGCACGCTGGTCTATTCGGCGATGACCGAGTCGTTCGCCTGATCCTGCCGGCTTTCCTCCATCCAACGGCAATCTGGCCGCCACGCCCCGGCGCGCCTGACATCCAGACCGTTATCGCCCTGAGCGTGCCAAGCTATACCGGTCTGGTTATGTGCCGACCGGCGGCTCACGCCCTGACTGTTTCCAATCAGGACGATCGCGGTCTAGCCTTTCTTGCCAAGGTGTTCGAGCAACGCGACGGCGCCCGGCAGTTCGCGGCGGCGCTCACGCAGCAGCTTCTCGCCGCCGACGGCGTAGACCGCGACCGCCGAGAGCAAGTCCCGCAACCGGCCGGGAGCGCTGGAATCGAACGGCAGCACGCAACCGCCGGTGCGCCGCGCGAGGTCCCAGAACACCTCGGCGTCCTTGTGCGCGGTGCGGTCGGCCGTGTCGTGCAGCACGATCAGCTTGATCCCCCGCGCGCCCATGTCGTCCGCCAGGCCGCGGCCCTGGGCGATGCTTTCCTCGAACACGTCGCCGATGTAGATGACGACCCGCACCGCCGGCCGCTTCAGGCTGGCCGACAGGATCGGCAGCAGCCGGGTCAGCCCGGCGTGGCAAGCGATCCCGGCGGCACGGTCGCGCAGCGTCCTGGCGTCGTTGGTGAACGCGGTGAAGGTGTGCACGCGCGAGCCGCCATGCACCGCGAGCGCGACGTCCAGCTCGTTCGGCATCGCCTTGACCAGCGCATCGGTCACCTGCCGAGCGGCGGCCCAGGCTGGCTCGCGGGAGGCAGTTGCGTCCACGGCGAACACCAGGCGCGGCCGGACGGGCGGCGCGGTTTCCTCTGGCGGTTCGGCGTGACGCAGCACGGCGGACACGGCGTCCGCGACCGTCACGGCGGCGGTTGCCATCGTGGCGGCAGTGGTTGCCACCGTACGCAGCCGTGCCAGCATGCCGCCGGTCCGGGGCGACGGGGCCGGTCGCGATGGCGGGGCGTCGTCAGGGATCAGGACGAAGTTCTGCTTGTCGTTCATGGCCGCCTCCAGTGCGTAAGCTAACGATCGTGGCGAAAGACGGTTCGGCGAAGCGTGCTCACAAGCCAAGGCGCCCTGAACCGGGCAGCATTACGTCGGCATGAACGCCCGCGCGGTGTGGTCCCCACGGCAGGGCGCCGGCGGCGCTTGGCCCTATGCGGCCAGATGCTTGCCAAGGAACGCCAAGGCCTTGTCCCAGGCATCCTGCGCCTGCGCCTGCCGGTACTGCGGCCGGTACCAGGCGTTGAACGCATGCCCCGCGCCGTCGTAGCGATGAAACTCGTATGGCTTCCCGAAGCGCCGGAGTGCCGCCTCCAGCCGGTCAACATCGTCGGGAGACGGGTTGGTGTCCTCGTTGCCAAACAACCCGAGCAACGGACAGCAAAGCGCCTCGGTCAGGTCGATGGGCGCGACCGGCTGGCGTTCCGTCAGGCGAGACGCATCGTCAATGACGACATTGCCGCCCCAGCAATCCACCGCCGCGTCAAGGGCCGGCAGGCGGCAAGCCGACAGGAAAGCATGCCGGCCGCCGGAGCAGAAGCCGATCACCCCCACCTTGCCGTTGCCGTGCGGCTGGCCGCGCAGGAAGGCGGCGCAGCCAGCCACGTCGCCGACCACCTGGTCGTCCGGCATGCCGCCCTCGGCGCGCGCTTGCGCCACGATCGCGGGATCGGCGCCGTCGCCCATGCGGAAATACAGGCTGGGCGCGATCGCGCACATGCCGTGATGGGCGAATTTGCGCGCCACCTCGCAGGTCCATTCATCCCAGCCCGGAAAATGATGGATGACCACGACGCCCGGAAACGGGCCGCCGCCGAGCGGCCGCGCGCAATACGCCTCACCCTGGTCGCCGCCATGGCCGGTGAAGGCCACCGTCTCCGCCTGCAAGCCACGAAACGCCATGCCTGCCTTCTCCCTTTCCCGGCCTGATGGGCATGGATGTTTGCGCGTCACAGGCGTCTTGCCAAGACACGTCGTTTCCATTGAAGTGTTTCGGCGGCCTGGCCACGCCGCTGAGGTCTTGCCGGGCGCCGCGCGAAGCTCGCTGGCAACGCCTGGCCATGATGGCCGCTTGTCCATGCGTAACCACGCAATTCGGAGGAACACCATGCCTGACGCCAGGAAAGCCCGTGCCATGGGCCTCAATCACGTCGCGCTTGAAGTCGGCGACATCGAGCAAGCGTTGGCATTCTACGCTCGGCTGTTCGACTTCAAGCTGCGCGGCAAATCCGAGGACATGGCCTTCATCGACCTGGGCGACCAATTCCTGGCCCTGCAAAAGGGGCGCAGCCAGCCGTCGGACGACGGCCGCCATGTCGGGCTGGTTGTCGATGACAAGGACGCCGTCCGTCAAGCGCTGCAAAAGGCTGGCGTCACGGTGCTGGCCGGGCCTTTCCTCGATTTCCGCGATCCCTGGGGCAACCGCATCGAGATTGTCGGCTACGACAACATCCAGTTCTCCAAGGCGCCCGGCGTCTTGCGCGGCATGGGCCTGACGCATCTTTCCAAAACGCCCGAGGCGATCAGGGAGCTTGCCGACAAGGGAATGGGACCGGACTGAGCGTTGCCCTGATGCCCGCCATCTTTCCCTGAACGTGCCGGGCGCCACGATCAGGGAAATGATCAGCCATTCCATGCTGACATTACACAGAAACGATTGACTTTAGTCACGAGCGTGAAGAATTGGCCACACAAAGCCTTTCTTCTCGTGCGTTTGCAGCAAAGCGCCTTGCAACCACGGTTGACACGTTGCTAGGAACGGACAACGCCTTGTCAAGGGGATCGCGATTCGCGTCCCGGGATATCGTTGCTGAAAAGGACTGCAAACAGTGCTGGTGAGACCACGCTACGAAGTCAAGATCGCCGAATGCAGCTACGGACAAGGCGTCATCTGTGCTGAACCTGTTCCGGCTGGAACCAAGGTTTTTGACCTGGAGGGCACGGAAGTACGGACACCGAACATGCACTCCATACAGATCGCGCCAAGTCTCCATCTTGATCCGCACGATGCCACCTGGCGTTTCGTCAACCACCGCTGCGCGCCGAATTTGCGGGTTGCCCTGCGCGAACGCGCAATGATCGCCCTCCGCGACATCAATGCTGGCGAGCAACTGTTCTTCAACTATCTCTCAACTGAATGGGACATGCACGCGCCATTCGCGTGCGGTTGCGGCGCCGCCCATTGCCCTGGCATGATCGCCGGTCTTCGTCATCTTTCATCTGGCCAACGATGGCCGATTCGGGCGCTTCTCTCCGACGCGATGCGCCAGCAACTGGAATGCGTTGGCGCTGGGCCCGCTTGATCCTTGAGCAGCCTGGCGTCTGGCAGGCTGCCGTTCCGGTGTCGCCGGGAGAGGGATGATTGCCCACTGCCCCGTCGCGGCCTGTCATGTTGCCCGGCCAGTCTCATGCGTCCAGGAACAATGAGCGCGTGACAATGCAGCCATTCAAGGAGCAAGCCCAACTCACCGCATGCGGCGTTGGCGACAGGGCCGCGTCTTGCCGCTGATCCCTCCAATCCTTACAGGGTCATGCCTGTCAGCGCGACCCGCCCGATGGCCTGAATCCCTGGCCCTCTTGTTGGTCAAGTAAGGAATCTGAAGGATGAAAGTCTGTGTTCTGCAGTCAGTTTACGAAGGCGTGTCGGTGGCGCATGGAAACCTTGATCCTCCGCGCGAACTGACGCACCTGCTTCCAGGCGACGAAGTCGCTCACGTGTTTCTCAGGAAAGCAACGACGTTCAAGCAACTGCAAACGCTGAAACGCCAGAACTTTGACATCTTCGTTAATCTTTGCGAAGGCTACCTGGACTGGGAAGTGCCGTCGATCGACGTGATCCACGCCTTGACGTCCCTGGGCCTTCCGTTCACCGGCGCGACCGCGGACCTGTACGATCCCCTGGTCAGCGACATGAAGCTGGCCGCGTATGCCGCCGGCGTCGCCTCGCCGCGCTGGGCTTTGGCAACCACTCCGGATCACGTGGCGAAGGCGGCTTCTTCCCTGGGTTTCCCCTTGTTTCTGAAGCCGAACCGCGGCGGCGACAGCCGGGGCATTGATCTCGCGTCCCGATGCGAGACAGAGGCCGCGCTGCACGCCAAGGCAGCGGAACTTCTCCCCGAGTTCGATGAGGTCATCATCGAGGAGTTCATCGACGGCCGTGAATTTTCAGTGCTGGTGGCGGCCGACCTCAAGCCTGAACTGAAACCAGCCGCTTTCCTTCCCATGGAGTTCGTGTTTCCGGAGGGATACCGTTTCAAATCTTATGATCTCAAGCAGCGGCAGCATCATCCCGGAAGGAACGTGCCTTGCGGCGAACCTGCGCTTGCCAGCGAATTGCAGTCGGCGGCCCGCGACATCTTCACCGCGTTCAACGGCGTCGGCGCATGCCGCATGGATTTCCGTCTTGACCATGAGGGCAAGCCCAACCTGCTTGATGCCAACTTCGCCTTCTCTGTCTTCTACCCCGAGGGTGTGGAGGCAACGGCCGATTACATCCTCAGGCACGATCCCCGAGGGGCCTCATGGTTCCTGCGTCATCTGATCAATGAAGGCCTGGCTCGCCATGCGGCGCGGCGGCCCGCCTTCGCGGTCAAGGGCGATGGGATCGCGGGCTACGGCATCCACGCGATCCGCGACATTGCCAGCGGGGAAATCCTGTTCCCTGGCGAACACCGTTTCCACCGGCTGGTCACCCGGCGTCATGCTTTCGCGACCTGGCCGGCGCATGAACTTCACCAGCTCAAGCAATACGCCATTCCCCTCGGCGAAGAGGTGTTCATTACTTGGGACGACAAACCGCGGAACTGGTTTCCGCAAAACCACTCCTGCGATGCCAACACCGGATATGTCGGCCTCGATGTGCGCGCGCTGCGCGCGGTCCCGGCGGGCGAGGAACTGACGCTCGATTACGGCGCTTTGTACGGAGCCGACATGGAGCCGTTCGAATGCCGTTGCGGCGCGCTATCGTGCCGGGGGATAATACGCGGCGTCGCCGGCAACACTATTGATCGGCGCGAGCGCCTGGCCCGCGATGGCTGAACGCGGCAGCCATCGGCATGACCTGGGTGGAAGCGCCTTCCGGGCCTTCCTCCCCAAGCAGAGGCGGCAATGCTGCTATCCTGGCAACGTCCTCAGCCATGTCTGCAAGCCGCCCAAGCTTGGTCATCCGCCATCACCCAGCGCCCCGCGCAGGAGGATCAGCAGTATTTCGGTCCCTGCGCATTGACGAACAGGGAATACAGCGAGGTTTGTCCTGTAATATAGAGCCGGTTGCGTCTCGGCCCGCCAAAAGCGACGTTGGCGACGATCTCGGGCACCGGAATCTTGCCCAGCAGCGTGCCGTCCGGATGATAGCAGCTCACGCCGTTGCCGGCCGAGGTCCAGAGATGCCCGGCCGTGTCCACGCGGAAGCCATCAAACACGCCGGCGTCACAGGTGGCGAACAGTCGGCCCTCAGCCACGCTCCCGCCGTCGGCCCGCACCCGGTAGGCACGGATGACCGGCGCAAGGGACGGATCGTGCGAGATGCCGGTGTCGGCGACATAGAGCAGGCTCTCGTCCGGCGAGAACGCAAGGCCGTTCGGCTTGGACATGTCGGTCACCACCGCCGTCACGGCCCCGTCCTTCGGGTCGATCCGGTAGACATGGGACGCGCCGATCTCGGACTCCGCCCGGTAGCCCTCGTACTCGGAGTCGATCCCATAGGTCGGGTCGGTGAACCAGATCGAGTCGTCCGACTTCACCACCACGTCGTTGGGCGAGTTGAGGCGCTTGCCCTCGTAATGCGACGCCAGCACCGTGCGCGCGCCGTCATGCTCGGTGCGGGACACGGCGCGTCCGCTGTGCTCGCAGGCGACCAGCCGGCCCTGCCGGTCCACCGTATGGCCGTTCTGGTGGCCGCCGTTGCTGAGGAACACGGACACCGTGTTGTCGCTCTCGTTGAAGCGGAGCAGCCGGTCGTTCGGGATGTCGGAAAAGATCAGGTGGCGAGCCGCCGGAAAATAGGCCGGGCCTTCCGCCCAGCGTGCGCCGGTCCATAGCTTCTCCAGCTTGGCGTGCCCGAAGACCAGGCTCCTGAAGCGTGGGTCGATCATGACATGCGGGCTGTCGCTCATTGGGGTTCCTCACGTCCGCAAGCGCGGTTATCTCCCCGCCGCCTGACCGGGCGGCGGCAAACCATCTTTCACGCCGCTACGGCGTCAGGGCAAATCCGTCGTATCCACTGGCGGCAACCGCGTCGCATGCCTGCTTATAGCGGGCGAACCCGCCGACATACGGCATGAACACCCGCGGCTTTCCGGGGATGTTCGCCCCCACGTACCAAGAGTTCGCCAGCGGGTAGAGCGTGCTGTCAGCGACCTCGTTGACATGCTGGACCCATCTGTCCTGCGCGTCCCGGCGCGGCTCGATCCGCCTGTAGCCATGCGCGCGCAGATGCGCCAGGCAATCGGCGATCCAGTCGGTGTGCTGCTCGATCGCCAGGATCATCTGCGTCTTGACCGACGGGCTGCCCGGCCCGGTGACGATGAACAGGTTGGGGAAGCCCGCCACCATCAACCCGAGATAGGTCCGTGGCCCCGCTTCCCATTGCTCCGCCAGCGCCTCGCCGCCAAGCACGCGGATGTCGATCTCCCGCAGCGCGCCGGTCATGGCATCGAAGCCCGTCGCGAACACCAGGGCGTCGAACGGGCCGTGCTCGCGGTCGCGCGTGCGCAACCCGGCCGGAGTGATCGCCACGATGGGATCAGCCCTCACGTCCACCAGGGAAACGTTGTTGCGGTTGTAGGTCTCGTAGTAGTCCGTATCCAGGCACAGCCGCTTGGTGCCGATCGGGTGGTCCTTCGGCGCCAGGATCTCCGCCGTCGCCGGGTTGCGCACGATGCCGCGGATCTTCTGGCGCACGAACTCCGAGGCCGTGTCGTTCGCCGCCTTGTCCACCAGCAGGTCGGTGTAGGAATACAGGAAGCTGATGCTGCCGCCCTCCGCCCACTTGGCCTCATACGCGCGCTGGCGCTCCGCCTCCGTCGCCTCCAGGGCGGATTTGACAGGGGCGGGATGGCCGGCGATGCCGAAAGGCGTGTCGAGCGCCGCGCGCCGCCGTTCCTGGTACTGCGCCTTGTGCTCGCGTTCCTTGTCAGGATCGAGCGGCGCGTTGCGTGCCGGCAGGCTGAAATTGGCGGTGCGCTGGAACACCGTGAGGTGGTCGGCCTGCGCCGCGATCTGCGGGATCATCTGCACGCCGGACGACCCCGTCCCGATCACGCCCACGCGCAGGCCGGAGAAGTCCACGCCCTCCTGCGGCCAAAGCCCGCTGTGATGCCATTTGCCCTGGAAGCTTTCCAACCCCTGGAAACCAGGCACCCGCGGCGTCGAGAGGTTGCCGCTCGCCATCACGCAGAACGGCGCCGACACCACATCCCCCCGATCCGTTTCCAGGGTCCATCGGTCCGTCGCGGGATCAAACAGCGCGGACACCACGCGCGTGCCCAACTGGATGTCCCGGCGCAGGTCAAACCGATCCGCCACATGATTGATGTAGCGCAGGATCTCAGGCTGCGTGCCATAGCGTTCCGGCCATGCCCAGTCCTGCTGCAAATCGTCGGAAAACGAGTAGGAGTATTCCATGCTTTCGACATCGCATCGCGCGCCGGGATAGCGGTTCCAGAACCAGGTGCCGCCGATGCCGGACCCGGCCTCGAACACCCGCACGGCAAGGCCAAGCTTGCGCAGCCGGTAAAGCGCATAGAGTCCGCCCAGGCCACCGCCCACGACCACGACATCAAATTGCCGCGGCTCCTGCCGCTGGCTGGGACGACAATCCTCCTGCAAGTCTGCGGACATCTTCAACACCCCGATGAGATTGACAGCGGAGACGGTCGGCTTTTGGCTGCCTCTGTCAAGTTCCGCCGCCGCTAAAGCAGATCGCCGGAGGGCCGAAAGGTCTGGAGGCGTGAATCTGCTTGGGAAA